>JALGVA010000326.1 GCA_029820295.1 Candidatus Zipacnadia bacterium | reverse complement strand
TCATGCCTGCGAGCAGAGCGGCGTTCGCGGGGTCATGGAGAGCGGCGCTCGCCGGACTTCGGATGCATCCAGCATTGAGTCGCGAAAGGCCAATTCGCCGGAGGCGATGCGGGCATGAGCACCGAGAATAACGAGACGCCGCAGGAGACTGACCGGCTGGAGATGGCGCGGGCGATGGGGGCTCGTATTGCCCAGGCCCGACGCGAGGCCGGCTATCGCACCGCACAGGACTTCGCCGATGCGCTCGCCATCAGCGTCTGGACTGTGCGGTCGTGGGAGTCGGGCAAGAGTCAGCCCAGGTACCACATGCTCGACACTATCAGCCGACTGACCGAGCACTCGAAGGCATGGTTCCTGGGGGAGGAGACAGCGCGGGACCGGCTGGACGTCACGATTGGCGAGCTGCTGGCGCGGAAGAGCCGCGCTGAGGACGCCGGCGAGGAGGCCGAGGAGGGCGGGGTGTACGGCATACCGGCCCTGGATCTCGCGGCCGAGGAGGAGCTTGTGGCGCTGTCCTCGGACGCTCGCGAGTGGGGCATCCTGATCCGCATCGCCTCTCCCATCGCGCCCGCCAGCGCGGAGCAGATCGCGGCACTGCACCTGGTGCTGGCCGGTGTCGCCAGGAGCGCCGAGTAGCCCGCTGACCGGGCCTCGCGCGGCAGGTCTCCAGAGGAGGGGTAGAGATGCGAAAGGCAACCGTGGCGCTTGCCATCGGCGCTGTCGCCCTCGGCTGCTGGGCGGCGGGCGACATCGCCCTGGTGGCGAACGGCACGACCATCGTCTGCGACCCGCCACCCACGATGCACGAGAGTCACGTCTACGTCCCGCTGCGCGCCGCGGCCGAGGCCGTTGGCGCTAAGGTGGAGTACGACGCGGCGGGAAAGCGCGTCACCATCTGCAAGGGCGCCATCTGCACGCTCGTCTGGCAGAGCGAAGGCATCACCGTCAACGGCCGGCTGCTTATCGGCATCCGCCAGGTCGGCGAGGCCCTGAACGCCCGAGTCGATTGGGACGCGCCGAGCAGGACCGTGAGGATCACGACGACCGACTGACAGCGCGCCCCGCGTGTCTCGCGCGCCGGCCTGTTGCGCCCGCGCTCGATGCCCCGCGGGGCTTCGTGTGCATTTCACAGAGGTGAGTGGCCTGGCAACCCCGATGGACCGCGGACCGGCCCTCAGCCTGCGAGCACGTGGCACGCTCGCGGCCGTGCTGGTGTTCGCGGTGTTCGTGTGCGGCTGCCAGAGGCAGCCACGGCGGCCGGCCCCGATGCCGGTGCCCGGCGCGCCCGAGGTGGGCGTCACCGCCTACCTGCAGGCGGGGTCCCCGTGTCCGCGGGCCACCGTCGAGCTGCTGCGGGAGCTGGAGCTGGCGCATGGCGATGAGCTGCGCGTGGAGATCGTTGACATCGATGACGCCGGCTCCGGAGCGGATCGCTGGCGTGACGCTGGCTTCGACTGCATGGCCATCGTCATCAACGGCAGCGCGACCGTGAGCTGGGGCGAAGGCGAGGATCGACGCACGGTCAGCTTCCTGCACCCCGCCGGCTTCGGCTGGCGGCATGAAGACCTGCGTGAGGCGATCGAGGCCGCGCTGGCGGGACGCCTATCGCCGGCCGCTCCGGAGGAGGCGGAGGCCGTTCGACTGATGGATGTCAACGTGCGGGCTCAGTCGGTGCGCGTCGGCGACAGTGGTCACGAGACCGGGCAGCTCGTGGTGGACGACCGCGTCGTGCTCGAGGTCACCGAGGCGGCGGACGACCTCGTCCCCGGCCAGCGGGTGACGGTGGCGGCCGAAGCGCTCGGCGAGCTGCTTGAGGAGCCGTTCACGCCCAACCAGCTTCGCACCGAGGAGGTCGAGGGCGGAGTAGCGGTGGTTGTTGGGGACAGGCACCTGCTGGTCGCGACCGAGGCGGATGCGCGCGTGACCGGCGTTGGGGCGCAGGAGCTGGCCGAGGCCTGGCGGCTCGCGGTGCATGACGCGCTGGTCATGGCGGCTCTGGAGCGCA
>JALGVA010000161.1 GCA_029820295.1 Candidatus Zipacnadia bacterium | reverse complement strand
TTCCTCCGCCGGCCGCGCCTCGGCGCCGGCGGGGCGCTCGCGTGCGCGCGCCTGGTAGCCCGCGTCGAAGCCGGTGGCGAGCACGGTCACGCGCACCGAGCCCTCCATCTTCTCGTCGATGACCGCGCCCAGCGTGAGGTCGGAGCCGTCGTCTCCCTGCGCGGCCTCCTGCACGATCTTCGAGGCCGTGTGCACCTCGGTGAGAGTCATGTCCGGCCCGCCGGTGATGTTGAGCAGCACCGCGCGCGCGCCCTCGATGCCGGTCTCCAGGAGCGGGCTGGAGATGGCCTGGGAGGCGGCCTCCTCGGCGCGCCCGTCGCCGGTGGCCTCGCCGATGCCCATCATGGCCGTGCCCGCGTCCTTCATCACCGCGCGCACGTCGTTGAAGTCGAGGTTGACCAGCCCCGGCACCACGATGACCTCGGAGATGCCCTGCACGCCCTGCTGGAGGATCTGGTCGGCCAGCGCGAACGCCTGCTGCAGCGTCAGCTCCTCCTCGGTGAGGGTCAGCAGGCGGTCGTTCGGGATGACGATGAGGGTGTCCACGCACTGCCGGAGCTTCTCGATGCCCTCGTCGGAGAGGGCGGCGCGCTTCTTGCCCTCGACCGAGAAAGGGCGCGTGACCACGGCGACGGTGAGGGCATCGAGTTCGCGCGAGATCTGCGCGATGACCGGGCTGGCGCCGGTGCCGGTGCCGCCACCCATGCCGGCGGTGAGGAAGATCATGTCGGCGCCGTCGAGGGCCATCAGGATCTCCTGGCGGCTCTCCTCGGCGGCTTTCTGGCCGAGCTCGGGGTCGCCGCCGGTGCCCAGCCCGCGGGTGAGTTGCTCGCCGATCTGCAGCTTCTTGTCGGCGGCGGAGAGGTCCAGGACCTGGCGGTCGGTGTTGATGGTCAGGTACTCCACGCCCATCAAGCCGGCCTCGATCATGCGGTCAACTGCGTTTGATCCGCCCCCACCGACCCCCACCACGCGGATCTTGGCGTATTCCTCGACGCCCGGCCTCAGCATGCTGGACGCTCCCTCCATGGGGAACTCCTGGCCCGACTGCATAGCCTGCCTCCCGACTCGGTCGATTATATCCGTCGCCCACCGGCAGTGTCAAGCCGCGACAGCGGCCCTCAGGAGGGCGATTCGGCCTGCTCAGGCGCCCCTGCGACCACCACGCGCGCGGGCCGGATGCAGCGGTCGTGCAGGCGGTACCCGGGCGTGTCCACGGCCACCACCGTGCCCTCCGGCACCTCCTCAGTCGGCACACGCGCGACCGCCTCGTGCATGGCTGGATCGAAGGCTTCGCCCTCGCAGTCGATGATCGTCACGCCCATCTGCGCGAGCACGCGGAAGAACTGCTCGACCACCAGGCGCACGCCGCGCGCGAACTCGTCGTCGCCCGCCTCCGCCTCGTGTTCGAGCACCAGCCTGAGATTGTCCATGACCGGCAGGATCTGCTCCAGCACGTCCTGACCGGCGTAACGCGCTCGTTCCTGCTGCTCCCGGGTGACGCGCTTGCGGAAGTTCTGCATCTCCGCCACCGCGCGCAGGTGCCGGTCATGCTCGACGGCCAGCTCCTCACGCAGCCGCTCGACCTCGGCCTGCAGCGCCTCCACGGTCTGCGGCAGGTCCTCGGCCGGCGCTGCCTCAGCCGGCGCTGCCTCGGCCGGCGGCTCCGCGGGCGCCGCGGACTGCGGATCATCCTCCGGCGTGGCCTCCGCTTCGGCCCCGTCGTCGCCCTGCACCGGAATGCGTCCCATGATCGCGTCATCCATCACGTCAGGCGTCCTCCTGTCAAGAAGCCCCCGCCACCGTGGCGGAGGCAGGCTCTCGTCATCGCGGCAGTCAGCGTTCTTCGCCCTGCGCCAGGGACTGCCCCAGGTGCCGGGCGATGGTTGACACCATCTCCAGCGCCAGCGCGTAGCGCATGCGCATCGGTCCCACTACCCCCACCGTCCCGCTGCGGCTCTCGCCCGCCGGGTAGCTCGCGGCCACCACCGAGCAGTCGCGCAGCTCCTCGATGCCGTGCTCGGCGCCGATACGCGCGGCCGGCGTCTCGTCCGCGGCCGCCGCCTCCAGGGCACGCCGCAGCACCGGCGACTGCGTCAGCGCGCTGATTATGCGCCGCAGCCGCTCCAGCTCCCCGAACTCCGGGTGATCGAGCAGGAAGGTGGTGCCCTCGACGTGCACCCGGGCGCTGCCGGCATCCTCCACGGCCTTGCGCAGCCCCGCCAGCAGCCCGGGGTCGGGCACATCGTCCTCGTCGAGGCGCGGTCCGCCGCCCAGGCGCCGTCCTACCAGGCGCTCGCGCAGCAGCCGCTCGACGCGCTCCACCTCGGCAACCGTCACCGGCCCCGCGGTCTCGACCAGCGTCTCGTCAGTGCCCCCCTCATCGTCGAGCAGCGACAGCAGCACGTTGCGCGCGCTCACCGGGGTCAGCGACAGGTCGATCAGCCGCGCCTCACGCTCGCCCGGTGACACCACCACGGCCGGGTAGCGCGTGATGCGCGACAGGATCCCCGAACTCAGGCGCAGCGCGGCGTCGGCCTGTCCGGCCACGCGCCGCAGCTCGCCCTGGATCCACGTGATGTCGCGGTCGAGGCGGCCCGCGCCCACGCGCAGGCCATCGACGTAGAGCCGGTAGGCGGGCGCGAGGGGGATGCGACCGGCGGAGGTGTGTGGCTGGTCGAGGTAGCCCCCGCGCTCCAGCCGAACCATCTCGCTGCGGATAGTCGCCGAGCTGCACGAGAAGCCGTGCCGAACGCGTAAGGCGTCGGAGCCGACCGGCTGTGCCGTCTCGATATGTTCCGCCACCACCGCGGTGGCAATCGCCTTCTGCCGCCCGGTCAGGGCCTCCACCGCCGCCAGCACCTCCGGGATGTTGGCGCGCGCGGGCACGCCGACGCGCGTCTGTGAACCAAGCGTACTGACATGCGGCGGGCCTGTCAAGTTCGCGGGACAGGCAGGGGCGGCCGGCCTTCGTCCTGTGCTGCCCCGCGCCCGGCCGTGTGGGGCTCACTTCCCGTCCTGATCCCGGGCGGGATCACGCCACCGCCCTCTCCCGCCTTCCCGCACGAAGTGCGGGACCGGGAGAGGGGACGCCCGAGCTGGCTCGGGCGTGAGTGAGGAGGTCGTCCGAATGGCACGCGGGTCCCGCCCATGGGCGGGAGGCCACAGAACAGCCGCGCAGGCCCGGGACAGTCAGGCCCGCGCAGGTCCCGCGATGCTGTCCGGCGAACTCCCCGCCACGCGCGCCGCACCCGACTGTGCCGCAGAGCGGTGCGCCGGGGCGTCCGACGCGCCCGGCGACCGAGATCATCATCAGGAGGCCACGACCGATGGCGAAAACACCGTCAATCCCCAAGTCTGAGTTCGCGAAGCGGTGGGCCGCGCTGCAGGAGAAGATGGCCACGGCCGACCTCGATGTCGTCATCGCGCACGGGCACGAGGCCGATCCGGCCAATGTGCGCTACCTGTCCGACTACTGGCCGCTGTTCGAGACTGGGGGCGTGGCCATCGGGCGCAGGGGCGATCCGGTGCTGCTCATCGGCCCCGAGAGCCTGACCTTCGCCCGGACGCGCAGCAAGATCGAGCAGATCATGCAGATCCTGCAGTACCGCGAGTCCGCCGAGCCCGACTATCCCGGCATGCCGCTGGACACCTTCAAGGACGTGTTCAAGGCGGTCGCCGGGCGCCGGCAGATCAAGCGTATCGGCATCGCCGGCATGTCGGTCATGCCCATGACCATCTTCCGCGCCATCGAGGAGGCGGCGCCGGCGCAGGCCGAGGTGGTGCGCGCCGATGACCTGCTCACCGAGATGCGCCAGGTCAAGTCCAACGCCGAGCTGCGTTGTATGCGCGAGGCCTTCCGCATCAGTGAGGTTGCGACCGAGGCGGTGCTGGAGCAGATCAAGCCGGGCATGACCGAGCAGGAGGTGGTGGGCATCGCCCAGGGCGCGATGTACGCCGAGGGCGCCGAGTATGAGGGCCACCCCACCTACGTGCTGACCGGGCGCAACTCCACCCACGCCATCGGCCGCCCCTCCACCAAGGTCATCAAGGAGGGCGAGATGATCCAGCTCAACATCGGCGCGCTGGTCGGCGGCTACTCGTCGTCGGTCGGCCGGCCGGTGTGCATCGGCAAGATGCCGGCGAAGATGCGCGAGCTGGTGGAGGTGGGCCTTGAGGCGCACTACAAGACCATGGAGTTCATGAAAGCCGGCGTCCCCGCCGCCGAGGTGGTCATCAAGTTCGAAGAGTTCATCGCCGACCGGGGCTACGCCGACTACCTGCTCTACGGCCCGTGCCACGCCATCGGCCTGATGGAGGTCGAGCGGCCGTGGATGGAGAGCAGCTCGGAGTACCTCCTCGAGGAGAACATGACCTTCCAGGTGGACACCTTCCTCTACACGAAGAGCTACGGCCTGCGCTGGGAGGACGGCGTGCGCGTCACCAAGTCCGGCGTTGAGATGCTCTCCGACAAGCGCCTGGAGGTCATTGAGCTGTAGCGAACGGCAGCCGCGCGCTACGGGCTACGGCTTGATGGCCACGGCAGACGGCCATGCAGCCACTGTCTTGCTCGTCGCCCGTACCTCGTTGCTCGTCGCTACATGGAGGCGAAGCCGACATGTCCGGTATCACCGCCGTCTTCGGCTTTGACATGGAGACCGACGTCGGGAGTTGGTCGCCCTACTACCGCGGCATCCAGGAGGGCACGCCCCAGCTCATCGAGCTGCTCGATGCGCGCGACGCGAGGGCGACCTTCTTCTTCACCGGCGACGCCGCGCGCAGCTTCCCGGAGATCGTGCGCAGCGTGGATGACGCCGGCCACGAGGTCGGCTGCCACTCCCTCTACCACGAGACCGTGGGCGACCCTATCTTCGAGATCCCGGGCGTCAAGCCACTGCTGCCCGAGGAGGTGCCGTTGCGGCTGCGTGTGGCGACCGACTGGGTCGCCGAGGCGCTGGGGCGCCAGCCGATCAGCTTCCGCGCGCCGCGCCTGTGGGCGAGCACCACGGTGCTCAACGCACTCGAGGACATGGGCTACGTGGCGGACGCGTCCTACCCGCTCTACTACTACGAGGAGCGACTCGCGCCGTACCACCCGAGCCGCGACGACTGGACGCAGCCGGGGGAGATGCGCATCCTCGAGATCCCGAACTTCGCGGACATGACCATCGACTCGCAGGACGAGTACGGGCGCGACCGCGACCAGTGGCCGCTGTTCCGCACGCAGAGCGCCGAGAGGCTGATGGAGCACATCGACGCATTCATCAGCTATGTGCGCGAGCGCGGCGAGCCGGTGGTGCTGTGCTTCTACTTCCATCCGTGGGAGTTCGTGGAGATGCCCACCCGGATGCACTACGGGGAGGGCACCGTGGTGCCGGACTACTTCCTGGTGGAGAACTGCGGGCCGTACGCGTTGGAGCAGCTCGGGGCGCTGATGGAGCTGCTGGCGGCGCGCGGGGCGAGCTTCACCACCGCCCGCGACCTGGCGGCCGGGTGGGGTTGACCCGGCCGCCTTGTTGTCGTTGCTCGTAACTCGTACCTTGCAGCTTGTCGCTCCCCGGAGGCGAAGCCGACATGGCCGAGGGATGCCGCACCTGGATCTTCCCCGACGGTGACCTTCCGCCCACGGGCGAGGAGGGCCTGCCGCTGGAGGGCCACGAGTCGCTGATCGTGCTCAACACCGGTGATGCGGACGCGCACATCGAGATCGACGTGTACTTCGAGGACCGCGAGCCCGAGACGGGCCTGAAGGTCGAGGTGCCCGCGCGCCGGGTGCGCTGCTTCCGCATCGACCGGCCGTTGGGCGACCGCGGCTTCGAGGTGCCGTTCGGCCAGTACGCCCTGCGGCTACGCTCGGACGTGCCCATCATCGCGCAGATCGGGCGCGCCGACGTGCGGCAGCCGAACCTCGCGTACTACACGACCATCGGCTTCGGGCAGTAGGGGCCGAGACGCAGCAACCGCCGCGCCCGCCGTTGGCCGTTGCCGTTGCCTTTGCCGTTCGCTGGTGGCTGGTCGCTCATAGCTGGAGGCTGATCCCATGCGCCTCGCCGACACCATGCCGTTCTCGGCCGACCTGCGCGCGCCCATCTGGCAGGACATCCAGCCCCGACCGGGCGCCGAGCCGTGCGCCGGTGACGTGGTCATCGGACCGGGGTGGGCTATCGTGGCCGAAGACGATGCGCCCGCCGTGGAGACCGCCGCGACGCTGCTCGGCGAAGTCCTCGAACACTCCTACCGCATCCCCCGTGCGGCTGAGACTGAGCGCGCCATCGTGCTGCGCGTTGACGCGTCGGTGGGCGATCATCCCGAGGCCCATCGGCTGAGCGTCTCACGCGATGGGATCGAGATCACGGGGGCGGGGCCGGTGGGGGTGCTGCACGGCGTCTTCCGGCTGATCGCGCACATGCGCGAGCGCGGCGGGCCGTTCGTGCCCGCCGGCGAGGAGGCGCGGGAGCCGCTGTTTGCGCACCGCATCCACCGCTCGCCGCTGTCGCCGTTCTATGTCGAGGAGTTGACCGGCTACGTCGGGCCGCCCTTCGAGACGAAGTGGCGCGAGGTCGAGTGCGTCTATCCCGCCTACATCGAGGAGGATGCGGGGCCCGACGAGTTCTACCACGACAACCTGCTGCTGCGCCTGGCCATGCACGGCTTCAACGGCATCTGGCTGCGCGCGGCCCTGCGCAAGTTCGCGAGGTGCTCGGCCTTCCCCGAGTTCGGCGAGGACTCCGACCGCATCCTCGCCGAGCTGCAGCGCCTGTGCCGGCGCGCCGAGCGCCTGGGGATAAAGGTCTACCTGTACATGAACGAGCCGATGGGGCTCGACGAGGACGATCCGTTCTGGGAGAGATATCCACAGGTCAAGGGCACGCTGTGCCACCTCAAGCCCGTCAACTACCTGTGCTCGAGCACCGACGAGGTCAAGACCTACCTGCGCGAATCGTGCGAGTACGTGTTCACGCGGGTGCCCGAGCTGGCGGGCGTGCTGCTCATCACCGCGTCGGAGTACCCGAGCCACTGCTGGTGCCACACGCGCATCCCCGGCAGCGCCGAGCAGCTCGAGGAGATGCTGGTCGGCGGGACGCTATGCCCGCGCTGCGCCGAGCGCACGCCCCAGGAGGTTGTGGGCGAGATCGTCACGCTCATCCGCGACGGCGTGAAGGCGGCGCAGCCTGAGGCCGAGGTGATCGCGTGGAACTGGAGCTGGAGCATGTGGGAGGAGGACCCGCAGCGGGGCGTGCTCGAGCAGCTTCCGGATGACGTGATCGTGATGGGCGACTATGAGCGTGGCGAGATGACGCAGGCCTGCGGCTTCGAGTACAAGAACGATGAGTACTCGATCAAGGTCATCGGCCCGTCGCCGCGCTTCGTGGGCGTGGCGGAGTTCCAACGTTCGCGGGGCATGCCGGTCTACGCCAAGGTGCAGATCGGCACCACGCACGAGAACCCGGACATTCCGAACCTGCCCACGCTGGACAAGATCGCGCGCAAGTGGCAGACGCTGGTCGAGTCAGGCACAACAGGCATGATGACCTGCTGGAACTTCGGCAACATGCCGTCGCTGGGGACCGAGATCACGGGGGAAATGAACTGGGCCCCACAGCCCGCGGTCGAGGACGCGCTCCTGGCGCTGGCCACGCGGCATTTCGGCCCGCAGGCGGCCCCGCACATGGTGGCGGGCTGGCGGCAGCTCTCGCGCGCCCAGGACGACTTCCCGACCTCGATCCCGGTGATGTACTACGGGCCGATTTCGCGCGGGCCCGCCTTCCCGCTGGTCTTCGAGCAGCTCGACCGCAAGTTCCCGCGGTCGTGGCTGCTCGATACCGTCACCGAGGGCGACCGGCTCGACTGGGTCGGGCCGTTCGGCGCAGAGAAGGTGCTGGAGTGCTACCGCGCGGTCGCCGAGCAGTGGGCCGAGGGCATCGCGCTCATGGAGCCGGCGCTGGCGGCCGCCGAGGCCACCGACCACGAGCGGGTGGAGCGCGAGATCGGCCTGGCGCGCTTCTGCCTGCACCAGCTCATCAGCTCCGCGCACGTCGTGGACTTCCTCCTGACGCGCGACGCCTGCTGGGCGGCGGTCGATCCGGCCGAGCGCCTGACGCTGCTGGACCGGCTGGAGGCGATCTGCCGCGAGGAGGCCGAAAACGCACGCGCGGCCATCCCGCTGTGTGACGCCGACTCGCGCCTGGGCTGGCACGGCGAGGCCTACGGCTACATGATCAACCGCGAGCTGATCGAGGCCAAGCTGACCGGACTCGACGGGGTGCTCGAGCGCATCGCCGAGGAGCGCCGCAAGCTGAAGGGGTAACGGGCCGGCACCGCCGGGCCGTTGCCGGGTGCGCACAGAGGACTTGACGCGTCGTGCGTGGAAGGTAGGCGGCGGGGGCTGACGAGCGCGGGCCGTCCGGCGTGTGGCGGCACGGGCGACCACCGAGGTCATGCGGGAGAGCGCGTCATGTCGCCTTGGTACTACCTGGTCGTGCTCATCGAGCTACCCCTGCTGCTTGCCCTCGCCTACGCCGGCGGCTGGTGGTTCTACGCCCTGATCGCCTTCATCACGCTCATGGGGATGGGCGAGCTGTACTCGGCGCTGATGGCGCGCAAGGCGCGGCCCGAGGCGGGGGTGGGCTATCTGCTGGCGCTGCTGATGCTGGCGGTGGCGCAGTTCGCCCGTCCCGAGCTGCGGTCGGAGGCGATGATCGCCTGCATCTTCGCGGCGGTGGCGGCGCCGCTGGCCGCGCAGTTCACCGCCACCGGCGTGCCCGGCCGGCTGCGCGATGCCGCATTGACCACCCTCGGAGTGCTCTACATCGCCCTGCCCATGAGCTTCGTCCTGCTGCTGTGCCACTTCGACATCGCCGAAGCGGTGACCGGAGACAGCGACGGCCCGTTCAAGGCGCGCGTCGGGGCGCTGCTGATGGTGGCGGCCGCGGTGTGGCTGTCGGACACCGCGGCCTGGGGCATCGGCCACCTGTGGGGCCGGACGAAGCTGGCGCCGCGGCTGAGCCCGCGCAAGAGCGTGGAGGGGGCGGTCGCCGGCTGGCTGATGGCGGTGGTCACGACCATCGGCGTGGGGGCGTGGGCCGGCCTGCCCGTGATGCACGGGCTGGGCCTGGGCGTGCTGCTGGGGCTGGCGGCGCAGGTGGGCGACCTGGCCGAGTCGGTTATCAAGCGCGACCTGGGCCTGGGCGACTTCGGCACGCTGCTGGGCCCGCACGGTGGCATGCTGGACACCTTCGACGGCATGCTCTTCGCCGCGCCCATCGCCTGGCTCTACTTGTGGTTCTTCGTCCTGCCGTGAACGCCATCGAGGCCGGCGGCGACTGAGCGCCGGCCGTCGTACATGGAGGAGACGCGGATGATCGTCGGTGTGCCGCGCGAGATCAAGGACGGGGAGCGGCGGGTCGCGCTGGCTGCCCCGGGCGTGGACGCCCTGGTGCGCGCCGGCCATGAGGTGCTGGTGGAGGCCGGCGCCGGGAGCGGCAGCGGAATTCCCGACGACGAGTACCGGGAGCACGGCGCGCAGATCGTGGACGCGGCGGACGCCTGGGACCGGGCGGACATGGTGGTCAAGGTCAAGGAGCCGCTGGAGAGCGAGTACGATCACCTGCGCCCGGGGCTGGTACTCTTCACCTATCTGCATCTGGCCTCCTCGCGCTCGCTGACCGAGGTGCTGCTCGAGCGCGAGGTCACGGGCATCGCCTACGAGACCGTGCAGAGCGACGACGGGCGACTGCCGCTGCTCGAGCCTATGAGCGAGGTGGCGGGCAAGCTCGCGACCCAGGTGGGCGCGCACTGCCTGGAGAGCGCGTCACACGGGCGCGGCATCCTGCTCGGCGGCGTGACCGGCGTGCCGCCCGCCGAGGTGGTGATCATCGGCGCGGGGACGGTGGGGCAGAACGCGGCGCATGTGGCGCTGGGCCTGGGGGCGCAGGTGACGCTGCTGGACATCGACGCGCGGCGGCTGCGACACATGGAGGAGATCACGCGCGGCAAGCTGATCACCATGTTCTCGAACCCCTACGCGATCGCGCGCTGCGCCCGCTTCGCCGACCTGCTGGTGGGCGCGGTGCTGGTGCCGGGGGCGCGCGCGCCGATGCTGGTCACCGAGGAGATGGTGCGCGCCATGAAGCCGGGCGCGGTCATCGTGGACGTGGCGGTGGACCAGGGCGCGTGCGTGGAGACTATCCACCCGACCAGCCACTCCGACCCGATCTACGTCGAGCACGGCGTGGTGCACTACGCGGTACCCAACATGCCCGCGCTGGTGCCGCGCACTTCGACCTTCGCGCTCACCAGCGTGACGCTGCCCTACGTGGTGCGCATCGCCGACCTGGGCCCCGAGGCCGCGTGCGCGCAGGACCCCGAACTGCGCAGCGGCCTGAACGTCACG
>JALGVA010000325.1 GCA_029820295.1 Candidatus Zipacnadia bacterium | reverse complement strand
CCCGTGGTCGCACGGGTGCCCACGAGGCAGGACGCCTGACGACCCACTGCCGGGAGGTCGAGATGATCGCTCGCGCGCTCCTGGTGGCGTCTCTTCTGACGGTCGCGGCCGGCCTGACGGCCGCACCTGAGCTCGTGGACAACCCCGGCTTCGAGCTGCCGCCCGCGGGCGACGAGGGGGCGGCCGTCGCGCCGGGCTGGCAGGTCGATATCCGCTCCCGCGATGCGGCCGAGGTCGCCGACGCCTCCGCGTGCTCCGCGCGCCGCGACGACCGCGCCCCGCACTCCGGCGGCTGGTGCCTGCGCCTGGAGGCCGGCGGCGGGCTGCTCACCCAGCTCTGGGCCGAGCCGGAGATCGAGGGGGAGCGCGGCCGCCTGATCCCGGTCGAGGGCGGGCGGCGCTACGACTTCAGCTACTGGGCCCGCGTTCCCGACCCCGGCACCATCCTCGTCGGCCACGTGATCTTCTACGACGCCGACCGCCGGGCCCTTCAGGGCAGACACGCGCGCCTGAAGACCTCCGCCGATCAGACCGGGGACCGCTGGCTCAGGTTCGAGCGCTCCGTGCCCATCGAGGAGGAGGCGACCTTCGCGGTGGTGCACTTCGCCTGCGGATGGGGCTCAGGCGGCCGCCAGACCGCCTGGCTCGACGACGTCCAGTTCAGCCTCCACGAGTGAGGGGACATCCCACATGACGATCCGCGCACGGGCAGTTCTCATGACGCTCATCTGGGCGCTTGCGCCGGCGTTTGGCCAGGACGCCGCCGATCACACGCGCGTGTTCTGGCGCAACATCGGCATGGGCGGGGGCGGCGCCTTCTACCACGTCACCGCCGATCCCAACGATGGCGACACGCTCTTCGTGGGCATCGACATGAACGGCCTCTACAAGACCGAGGACGGCGCGGAGAGCTGGCAGAACCTGTCGAACCTCGAGATGCGCAGCGACGTCAGCGCCTGCATCGCCGTGGCGCCGGGCGACGGCAGCATCGTCTACAACGGCGCGAAGGGCATCCAGAAGAGCACCGATGGCGGCCATACCTGGGAGACCGTCTGCGACATCGGCGGCAACTGGGTCATGGACCGCGGCCCGCGCATGTGGGCCTCCGGCACGCCGATGGTCATCGACCCGGACGACAGCGACACGGTCTGGTTCGGCACCCCCGGCGGCAACCTGCGCAGGACCACCGACGGCGGGGCAAGCTGGGAGGCGCTTGACACCGAGGCCATCGCCGGGCGCATCTACGAGCTGCTGGTGCGCCCGGAGGACCCCGCGCACCTGATCTGCGGCGCCGGCCGGGGCGTGTACGAGAGCGCCGACGGCGGTCGGAGTTGGACGCAGATCCTGTCCGCGGAGATGCTCTCAGGCCCCATCGCCACGCGGCCGCACTTCGACGCCACGGCGATGTGCGTCGAGATGCCTCCGGACGATGCTCAGGTGATCTTCGCCGGCCTGCGGCGCGGCGGGGCGGTGATGACCGAGGACGGCGGCGCGAGCTGGCACTTCGTCTGCGACGGCCTGGGTCACCGCGCCGTCGAGGACCTCGCCCTGGACCCGAGCGACGCGAGTGTCATCTGGGCCTGCACCCGGGGACAGAGTGGCTACCGTGGGACCATCGTCGCCCCGGGGGAGGAGCCCCCCGCGCACCGGCCTCAGGCGCGGCTGCCGGCGCCCGATCCGGCGCGGCTGCGGGAGGAGTTCGAGCGCATGAAGGCGGAGGCCGGGGCGGAGTGCATCGACGTGCCCCGCGCCGAGCCGCCGATCACCATCGCCTCCTGGGTACGCGCCGCAGAGGTGCGGGACTTCCGCCACGCCGGCTCCGGTGAGCCCTACCTGGCCCCGACGCGGGCGCGGCTGCTGCATGACGGCACGGCGCTGCACATCCGCATGGACTGCAGCATCCACGAGGGAGACCTGGGGGCTCCCGCGCGCTTCCTTGGTGCCGGCCTGACCGCCCCGGGACGCCGTGACGCATCTCTCTGGGGAGAGGATTCGGTGGAGGTGCTGCTGGCGA
>JALGVA010000160.1 GCA_029820295.1 Candidatus Zipacnadia bacterium | reverse complement strand
GTCAGGTAGAGGTCCCCGTTGGCGTCGAAGCACGGCCCCTCCGGGAAGGCGAAGCCGTCCGCGACCTTCTCGATCGTCCTGTCCATTGCGCGTTGCTCCTCCAGTCAGCGCCCGACCTGGATCTGATGTTCGCCCGGCCCGACCTGCATCTGCGCGACACCCTCGATGGCGATCGACGCCCCACCCTCCGACGCCACCGTCATCGTGACCACATCGTCGGCGAAACGCACGCCGCTGACCGTCACCTCCCCGCCTACCGGCGTCACCATGATCGGCAGACGCTCCAGCACAACCATCTCGCCGTCGGCCAGTCGGCCAGCTCGACCTGCGTCTTCGCCTCGTCGCCGACGATCGTCGGGAAGTCGCGTTCGGTCAGCATGCCTTCGCTGTCGAAGTGCAGCACGCGCGCCAGTGCGCGCTCGCCGTGCCAGCCGAAGCTGCCCGAGATCGTGGCCACGATGCGCTCCTGTCCGAGCAGGTAGCCCGGGTGCAGCTCGATGGGCGTGAACGGGAACAGGTGCGGCTGCACCTCGTGGTCGTAGCCCATCCAGTGGGTCGCGACCGGCAGGCTCGCCTGGTTGATGACGCGCACGAAGCGGTCGAAGCTCTGGTAGCCGCTCAAGTAGCCCAGGGGCGTGTCCAGCAGCCCCTCGTACCACCACACGTCATTGTGCTGCTCCTCGACCATGCGCGGGACCTGAAGCTCGACCAGCCGCCGGATGCTCGTTGGCCCGTTGCCCATGACCATCCCGCCGTGCTCGTAGACGCGCTCCACCACCGCGACCCGATGGGCTGCGCCCGCGATCGACTGCACTGCGACCTGGTGATCGACCTCGTGGTTCTCGTCCAGCCAGCAGGAGTAGCCGTCACCGAAGGCGTGTGAGATCAGGGGCGCGCCGTAGCCCGTGGTCTCCATCTCGTCCCAATAGAGCCCGTCCACGCCCATCTGCTCGAAGTACTCATCGACCGCGGCCAGCATCGCCCGCCCGAAGGAGTTCTCCAGCGTGGCCAGCATGCTCCAGGTGAGCGAGTAGACGCCACCCCACTCGGTCGAGAGCTGATTGCCGGCCGCGTTGGTCAGGCGGCTGTCGGGATAGCGCTCGTCGGCGTCGGGGTAGCTGTCGCGCTGGGTGTCGTAGTAGACCAGACAGGTCACGCCCGGCCGCGCCTCATGCAGCTTCGCGATCGCCTGCCGCAGGCGGTCGCGGAAGCTCGCCCAGTCCTCGTCGAGGACGTAGGTGCCGAAGCCGATGGTACGCTGCTGCTTCTGATCACGCGGGTCAACCCAGCCGCCGCAGTAGATCAGGTAGTCGAGCCCGCGCTGGTCGAGCTGGGCGCGCAGCTCCTCGACCGGGGTCTCGATCACGCTGTCGGGGGAGAAGAAGCCCCAGGGGCCGGGCGTGGTGTAGTTGCTGCCCCAGTCATCGCGCACCGCGTTGATGAAGTCGAAGTAATCGGCCGAGGCCACGGGGTAGACCGACCAGCGCAGCGTGTACTTGCCGCCCTCGGGCAGCCACAGCATCTCGGTGCGCAGGCCCGCCGCGTTCTCTTCGACGTCATACGTCAGCCACGCCTGGTTGCGGTAGACGTCGTCCTCGCAGATCATGCCGATGCCGTGGCCCGCGCCGGCGACGTAGACCGAAGGGTTGCCCGGCGAGTAGTAGCGCGTGCGCGCCGGGTCGTCGCTGCCCGCGATGTGGACGCGCCGGTCGCCCTCGAGCAACACGCGGTTATCCACGATCAGGCCGAGGTCGCGGTCGCGCAGGTTCACCCACGTGTCGGTCACCGCTATGCGCCCATCGACCACCTCGATTGACCGGCGCAGCTCGTAGTCGGGCCCGCGCCCGACGATCAGCGGCTGCCCGCCGGCGCGCAGCGAGGTGGACCAGCCGGCCTGCCCCTCGACGGTCGGCTCGGGGCTCGCCTCGAGACGGTTGAGGCCACCGCCGGGATAGCTCACCAGCGTCTCGAACGGATACCGCACGCCGTCCACCGTGATCTCGAAGCCGCCGGTGTTGTAGCCCGCCCACTCGAACTCCGCCGGCCCGGCCGGCGGCTCCCCGCGATTGACCGGCTGCGCCATCATCTCCGCGACCTGCCCCACGGGGCTCTCGCCGTCGCGCAGCACCAGGCGCATCTCGCCGATCACCAGCGGGATCTCGCCGCCCACCCGCGCGGCAAGCCCCGCGTTGCCCAGGTGGCGCATCGTGATCTCGTTGTCGCCATCGCCGCGCAGCAGGTCGCTGATGTCGAGCACGAAGCGGTAGGCCTCGCCGGCGTAGCGCGGGTCGTGGTTGCACACCTCGAAGTCGGGCGCGTAGACAATGCGCCACCGCCCGTACTCTTGCCACAGCAGTGTCAGGTCCGGGCTGTGCTGGAAGCTCATCGGCTTGTTCATCAGCCGGCCGACGCGGCGCGACTTCGCCCCCGTGACCAGCTCGCCGTTGACCCGCAGCTCGAGCATGTAAGTCGAGCCTGAGGCCGACGGCGCCTGCGTGCGGGCCGTGAACTCGAGCAGGCCGGTGCGGCCCTCGACGTCCACCGGGCCGACGGTCCATGTGCGCTCCGAGGCCAGCTCAACCTGGGTCGGTTCGGTGACAATGTCGATGGTCTGCGCCCACGCCGCAGGCATGGCCGCCACCGCCAGCAGCAGGATCAGCGTTCGCATCACAGCGTGCTCCTCAATGAGGGGCGATCAGCGCACGCGGAAGTTCGGCATCGGGCTCGCGCCGCCCTGCGTCGGGGGAAGATCGGCCCGGCGAAACCGCCTCAGACCGGGCAGATGAGCACCGTGGCCTTAGCGGCGATGCCCTCGCGCCGCCCCGCGAAGCCCAGGCCCTCGGTGGTGGTGGCCTTGACGCTCACGTCGCCGACGGGCAGTGCGAGCGCCGCGCCGATGTTCTCGCGCATCGTGGCGATGTGCGGCGCCAGCCGCGGCGCCTCGCAGATGATGGTGGCATCCACGTTCACCGGCCGCCAGCCCGACTCGGCCAGCAGGTCCACGACCTGCTCGGCGAGCCACCCGCTGTCGGCGCCCGCGTACGCCGGGTCGGTGTCGGGGAAGTGCAGGCCGATGTCGCCCAGCGCCGCGGCGCCGAGCAGGGCGTCGGAGATCGCGTGGAAGAGCACGTCGGCGTCGGAGTGCCCGGCCAGCCCGCGCTCGTGGTCGATGGTCACTCCGCCGAGCACCAGCGCGCGGCCGTCGGCGAAGGCGTGGACGTCATAGCCCGTGCCGACGCGCATCACCGGCGCCTGCAGGCCCTCGCGGCGACGCAGCACCCACTCGGCGCGCGCCAGGTCCTCGGGCGTGGTGACCTTGAAGTTGTCCACATCGCCCTCGCTGACGTAGACCGCCCGCCCGGTGCGCTCCACCAGGGACGCGTCGTCGGTCACCTCGGCGCCATCCACCGTGGCGCGCTCGTAGGCCTCCACCAGCAGGTCCCAGCGGAAGGTCTGCGGGGTCTGCGCATGGTAGAGGTCGCAGCGTGGCGGCGTGGCCTCGATGCGCCCGTCGGGGGAGCACTGCTTGATGGTGTCGATGGCCGGGACGGCGGCGATCGCCGCCCCGTGTTCGCGCGCGACCTCGATGGAGCGCTCGATCACCTGGCACGAGATGAGCGGGCGAGCCCCGTCGTGCACGCACACGATCTCCGGCGCCCTCGCCCGCAGCGCCTCGAGGCCCGCGCGCACCGACTCAGGCCGCCGCTCGCCGCCGGGGACGATGGCGCGCACCCGGCGGTAGCGCCCCTCCTCGACGAGCCGCCGCGCGTTCTCGACGAAGTCCGGGGCGACCACCAGGATGATCGCGTCCACGTCCTCGCACTGGTCGTAGGCGCGCAGCGACCACTCCAGCAGCGGTCGGCCGCCCAGCGGCACGAAGACCTTGGGCAGCGGGCCGCCGAACCTCGCCCCGCGCCCCGCCGCCGCGATCACGGCGGCTGTGTCCAGCTCAGTCTCCTTCGCCTTCATCCTTCGCGCGTCCCTGCACCTCGGCGAAGAGCATCTTCCCCGCATTGGTCTGCAGCACGCTGGTGACCATCACCACCAGCGTCTGCCCGATCATGGTGCTGGCCTTCTCGACCACCACCATGGTGCCGTCGTCGAGGTAGCCGACGCCCTGTCCGGGCTCCTTGCCCTCCTTGATCACGGTCACCGTGATTTCCTCGCCGGGCAGGAAGGTCGGGCGCATGGCGCCGGCCAGCTCATTGACGTTGAGCACGCGCACGCCCTCGAGGCTGGCGATGCGGTTGACCGAGTAATCGTTGGTCACCACCGCGGCGCCCGTGCGGGCGGCCAGGTTCACCAGCCGCGCGTCCACCTCCATCTGGTCGCGCGGCGGGTTGGGGTCGTGGTAGACGATGATGTCCGTGTCCTTGAGGGCCTTGAGGCGGTTGAGCACGTCCAGCCCGCGCCGGCCGCGCTCGCGCTTGAGCCCCTCCGCCGAGTCGGCGATGTGCCGCAACTCCTGCAGGATGAAGTTCGGGACGCAGATCGGCCCCTCGATGAAGCCGGTGGCACAGATGTCGTAGATGCGCCCGTCGATGATGATGTTGGTGTCAAGCATCTTGGTGCCCGGAGGGAGGTCCGAGCCGCCGCTGCGCCCGAGCTGCGCCAGCCCCGGGAAGACGTAGACGAGCTGCTCCTTGGCGCTCATGGCGAAGATCACGCCCAGGATGGCGCCCAGGATGCTGGCGAAGATGCGCACCGGCAGGCCGTATGACGAGGGCGCGAAGGGCACCGTGGCGAGCAGCGCGATGGCCAGACCTGCCACCACGCCCACCATCGCGGCCAGCTTGTCCAGCACCGGCACGTCCTCCATGTGCTGGAGCCACAGGATGAGCTTACGGAAGAGGAAGAGGGCCACCAGGAAGCCGGCCAGACCGAACAGCAGGATGACGCCCACGTGGAAGTAGGTCATGTCGGCGCCCGCATCCGGCCCCAGCAGACGCACGCCCAGCAACTCTCCGACCCAACGCCCCATAAGCACGAACAAGAAGGTGATCGCGACGACAAACAGCAGCCACAGCCAACGTATGAGCACGAGCATGCTCCTTCCCGCCCCCGCCCTGAAGGTAGATGATCCCGCGTTACGCGGGGCGCGCGATTGTGCATGAACCCGTCGAGGTATGTATATGATTCGTTAAGGATGATGTTCGCCAAACATCACGCATGTCCTTCAACCGGCAGCGGAATCGCCACCGGTCAAGTCACAACCGGTGGCGATCTGTGGTCCCTGCATGCCATAGCTCCACGCCCAGGATCAGGCCGGGTGCGGACTCACCGCCGCCTCGACGAAGCGGAAGATGATCTCGCCCTCGTCGTCGGCGTCGGCCACGATTTCACAGCCGGCGGCGGCGCAGGCGAGGATGCGTTCGGCCAGCGGATCCTCGATGAGCGCCCGGATCTGTCGGCGCAGCGGCCGCGCACCCATGGTCGGGTCGTAACCGCGTTCGGCAAGCATCTCCTCGACCTCAGGCGTGATCGACAGATGGATCTCCCGCTCGGCCAGCCGCGCGTTGAGGTAACCGATCTCGAGCTGAACGATGTCCCGGATCTGCTCGGGCGTGAGCGAGTGGAAGACCACCACGTCGTCCACGCGGTTCAGGAACTCGGGGCTGAAGGCCTTCTTGAGCTCGTCGGTCACCTTGGTCTTCATGCGCTCGTACTCGCGCCGGTGCTGCTCGGCGGTGCGCTCGACGTCGGCGGTCGTGAAGCCCATCCGGCTGCCTTCACTGATGGTGCGCGCGCCCACGTTGCTGGTCATGATGACCACGGTGTTCTTGAAGTCCACGCGGCGGCCCTGGGCGTCGGTGAGATGCCCGTCCTCCATGATCTGCAGCAGGATGCTGAAGACCTCGGGGTGCGCCTTCTCGATCTCGTCGAAGAGCACCACCGAGTAGGGGCGACGCCGCACGGCCTCGGAGAGCTGCCCGGCCTCCTCATAGCCCACGTAGCCCGGCGGCGCGCCGATCAGCCGCGACACCGCGAAGCGCTCCATGTACTCGGACATGTCGATGCGGATCAGGGCCTCTTCGTCGCCGAACAGGTAGTCGGCCAGCACGCGCGCCAGCAGCGTCTTGCCCACGCCGGTGGGCCCGAGGAACATGAATGAGCCGATGGGCCGCCGGGGATCCTTGACGCCCGCGCGCGCGCGGCGCACCGCCTTGGCGACGGTGTTGATGGCCTCATCCTGGCCCACCACGCGCTTGCGCAGCGCCCCCTCCATGTGCAGCAGCCGCTGCGACTCTTCCTCCGAGAGCTGCGTCACCGGCACGCCGGTCCAGGTCGAGACGATCTCGGCGATGTCGTGGCGCAGCACCTCCGGCCGCACCTCGTCCTCCCAGTCCCGCCCGACCTCCACGAACTCCTCGCCCTCATCCTCACCGTAGCCGTCGATCTGCAGCTCGCGCCGCACCTCCGCCCCGACATCGATGCTGCCCGCGAAGCTCTCGTCGCGGTCGGAGCGTTCGCGGTAGGTGCGCAGCTTTACGCGCGAGCCGGCCTCGTCGATCAGGTCGATGGCCTTGTCGGGTAGCGCCCGGTCGGTGATGTAGCGGCTGGACAGGTCCACCGCGGCGCTCAGCGCGTCGTCGGTCAGGTCCACGTGGTGGAAGTCCTCGTAGCGACTCTTGATGCCGACGAGGATGTCCAGCGTCTCCTCCGGCGACGGCTCCTCCACGCGCACCGCCTGGAAGCGCCGCTCCAGCGACGGCGTCTTCTCCACGTGCTTGCGGTACTCATCCGGCGTGGTTGCGCCGATGCACTGCAGCTCGCCGCGGGCCAGCGCGGGCTTGAGGATGTTCGATGCGTCCATCGCGCCCTCGGCCGCGCCGGTGCCCACGATCGTGTGCAGCTCGTCGATGAAGATGATGATCCGGCCCTGCGACTCGCGGATCTCGTCCATCACCCGCTTCATGCGCTCCTCGAACTCGCCGCGGTACTTGGTGCCCGCCACCAGGCTCGCCAGGTCCAGCGCCACCAGGCGCTTGTCCTGCAGCGGTCCGGGCACGTCGTTGGAGGCGATGCGCTGAGCCAGGCCCTCGGCGATGGCGGTCTTGCCCACCCCCGCGTCGCCGATCAGGCACGGGTTGTTCTTAGTGCGCCGGCACAGGATCTGCACCACCCGCTCCAGCTCGCTCTCCCGACCGATGATGGGGTCGAGCACACCGCCGCGCGCCAGCTCGGTCAGGTCGCGGCTGAAGTGATCGAGCGTGGGCGTCTCGCTGGCCTCCTCCTGCGGCCCCCCATCCTCGTCCTCGGATGCGCCCTGGGCGAGCTGCTCGACCGCCCGGCGCACGCGCGCGGCGTCCACGCTGTAGCGCCGCAGCGTGCGGTAGGCCGCACCCCGCCCTTCTCGGGCGAGACCCAGCAGGATGTGCTCGGTGCCGATATGATGGTCGCCCAGCTCGCGCGCCTGGCCGTAGGCGATCTGCAGCACGCGCTGCGCCTCGGGGGTGAAGGAGATCTCGTTGGAGGGCTGATCCTCGGACCCCATGTCGATATTGCGTCGCAGGTCCGCGCGGAGCTGCCCGAGGTCCACGTTCAGCGAACGCAGGATCTCGGCGGCCATGCCCTCACCCAGCCGGATGAGGCCGAGCAGCAGGTGCTCGGTGCCGATCAGGTGCATGCGCATCTGGGACGCCTCATCGTGAGCGATGAGGATCGCCCGGCGCGCGCGGTGCGTGAATCGCTGCCACAGTTCCATGCTGCGAATGACTCCTTGTCCTCAGGGTGCGCCGTGCCGACACGGGCTCCGCGGACAGTTCACCTGCGCGTGCGCCGCCTCGCTCGGCGCTCGCCGACAGCTCCCCGCGGCCGGGGCGCGATGCGCCTGCGGCCAACCGGTGCTTCCTCCACGTGGGGTTCCGGCCCGTCCCCCCGCCGAACCGGCGGCGTTCGCACAAATACGCCGCGAGCCGGCCGGTCCGTACGCAGCGCCAGTCCATCTATTCCCCGTCAGAGAACAACCTACTCGCCTATGGGCGTGCCTTCGGACCTGGTCAACTCGCGGAACCGGTTAAGTAGACGTTTGGTCATGGGCCCAGGTTTCCCATCGCCGATCCTGCGCGCATCCACGCGCACCACCGGCACCAGCTCCGCCGCCGTGCCCGTGAGGAAGCACTCGTCCGCGGTGTAGACTTCGGTGACCGGGAAGCTCTTCTCGACCACCCGAATGCCCTCGTCGCGCGCCAGCTCGATGACGGCCGCGCGCGTGATGCCGTCGAGGATCCCGGCCTCCACCGGCGGCGTGACCAGCTCATTGCCCACGGTGATGAAGATGTTGTCACCGGTGCACTCAGAGACCATGCCCGCGTTCGTGAGCATGATGCCCTCGGCCACCCCCGCGTTGGTGCACTCCAGCTTGGCGAGGATGTTGTTGAGGTAGTTGAGCGACTTGATCCCCGGATCAAGGCTCGACGGCGAGTTGCGCCGCGTCGAGCAGGTGATCAGCGACAGGCCTTCCTCGTACAGCTCCTCGGGGTAGAGCTGGATGTTGGCGGCGATGATGAACACGCTCGGCTTCGGGCACTTGTGCGGGTCCAGCCCCAGGTCGCCGACGCCGCGGGTCACCACCATGCGGATGTAGCCATCGTCCACATCGTTGGCGCGGCAGGTCTGCACGGTGGCCTCGACCAGCTCATCGTGCGAGAGCGGGATGTCGAGCATGATCGCGTGCGCGGAGCGCTCGAGGCGCCGGATGTGCTCGTCCAGGCGGAAGACACGGCCGTGGTAGGCACGGATGCCCTCGAAGACCCCGTCACCGTAGAGCAGCCCGTGGTCGTAGACCGACACCTTGGCCTGCTCGCGCTCGACCAGTTCGCCATCCAGGTAGATCAGCTGTGCCATCGGCGGTCGCTCCCGTCGGTGGCCCAGCGCCGCGCGTGGCGGCTGGTGGACCCCGCAGTATCGAGCGGACGGCGCCGGCCGCCCCGCCCTCAGGTGTAGACCAACCGGCGGCCCGCGTAGCGCCGCCGGTGAGGCACTTCGATTGTAGCACATCTCTTTCCTGCCCGGCAAGCCGGGCGGGCACAGCCACAGCCCGCAAGCACAGCGGGGCGACCGATCGATCGCCCCGTTTGTGAGAGCAGCAGGCTGCCGGCCAGCAGCTACGCCCAGGTCATCTCGCCGGGCTCCTCCATCATCGCGCACTCCTTGAGGAAGGCCACTGCCTTGAGGAAGCCCTCGTTGGCGGTCATCAGCGAGTCCTCGTGCTCGATCGACAACGCGCCGTCGTAGCCGCACATGCGCAGCGTGGAGATCAGGTCCTTCCACGCCAGGTCATCGTGGCCGTAGCCCAGCGAGCGGAAGATCCACGAGCGGTTGACCTCGTCGCCGTAGTGCTTGGTGTCGAGGACGCCGTTCACGCGCGCGTTCCACTCGTAGACGCAGACGTCCTTGGCATGCACGTGCTGGATGACCGCGCCCTTGGACTGCAGCCAGCGGACCGCCGCGGCGGGCTCTATGCCCTGCCACCACAGGTGCGAGGGGTCGAAATTGGCGCAGATACGCTCGCCGCAGGCCTCGCGCAGCTTGATCAGCGTCTCGGGGTTGTAGACCAGGAAGTTCGGGTGCATCTCGAAGCAGAAGTTGACGCCGCGCTTGTCGGCGTAGGCATTCTCGCGCTTCCAGTAGTCGATGGCCAGGCCCCACTGGTACTCCAGCGCGGCCAGGTGGTCATCCGGCCAGGGGGCGACCACCCAGTTGGGCACCCTGTCCTTCGGGCCGCCGCCGGGCAGCCCGGAGAAGCCGTTGACGCAGGTGACGCCGATGGCGGCGGCGAGGTCGCAGGTGGCGCGCCAGACCTCGTGGCTCTCCTCGGCCACCTTCCTGTCGGGGTGCAGCGGGTTGCCGTGGCACGACAGCGCGGAGATCTCGAGGCCGTGGTCGGCCACCATGGCCATGAAATCGTCACGCTTGGCCTTGCTGCCCTTGAGTGCGAACGGATCACAGTGGGCGTTGCCCGGATAGTTGCCGGTGCCGATCTCGATGGTGTCGAGGCCGGCCTCGGCGAAGAACGCCAGGACCTCCTCCAGCGGCTGTGCGCTCCACGCTGCGGAAAGCGCTCCGACCTTCATTGCTGAACTCCTCCCTCTCCATGTGTTGCTCACGTCGCTCATTCCGGTGTCAGCGCCGCGCCTGCGGCCCGCGTCTCTTCTTCCCCACGTGCGTCAGGCGCGGGGCGATCACGAAGAAGATCAGGCCCATCGCCACGAATACGCCCGCCACAATCAGCACGGCCGTCAGCATCGGCGGCTCACCTCACGGATCGCGCGTTGTCATCGGGCGGGCGCTCTCGGCCGTTCTCGGCCGCCTGCCCCTGCGCCCCGGCCCGGCCAGGCGGCGGATGGTAGCGTCATGCTTCGCGGACGGGCGATTGGCTCCCTCGCCCGCGATCCACCACAGGAACGGCTCCACGATAATCCAGAAGAAGACGAGCAGGTCAAGCAGACACCCGAGCGCACCGATCCCGCAGCCCACGCTCATCACCCTCCCCGCGCGTGCCCGCCGTCCCCGGAACGGCCTACCGGCAAGCGGCCCGGCTGCCCCGCGGACGGTGCCGTTCGGAGGGCGCGTGTTCACATGCGCCGCCGTTCGCATCGCGCTGCGCCGCACGGCCCCCGCGCGAGGCGCCCGGGGCAGAACGACGTGACTGCCACGGCCGCCGCGGTACGAGCCCGCGCCCTGCAACGGCATCGGCCCACGCCCTACAAGCCCACCGGCTCCCAGCCCTCGTTCGCCGCGGCGCGCTCGCAAGCCGCCAGGACCTTCTGAGTGCGCAGGCCGTCCTCGAAGCTCGGCCACGCGGGCTCGCCCGTTGCGATCGCCTGGCACAGGTCGAAGACGGTGTTGATGAAGGTGTGCTCGTAGCCGATGATGTGCGCCACCGGCCAGTAGCGCGGCCCCGCGCCGTCGGGCAGGCCCATGTACGGGTGCACGTCCGCGGTCGCCGGAATCACG
>JALGVA010000324.1 GCA_029820295.1 Candidatus Zipacnadia bacterium | reverse complement strand
GCCAGAGGCTTCGTGGACACGGCCGGGGTGCCCGCCGTGGGCTTCGCGTGGGCGTTCGCGACGGGCGAGCGGACCGAGGAGCAGTTCCCGCCCTGCGTCGTCGCGTCCGATCCCGAGCCGGGCGCCACGGACGTGGACTTCCGGCTCAGGGAGGTCAGCGTGACCTTCAACCGGCCGGTGGCGCCCGGCGACTTCTCGTGGGTGATCTTCCGGGGCAGCGGCCTGTACCCCGGCATCCGCGGCGGTGAGCTGCAGCTCAGTGAGGACCGGCTGAGCGCGTCCCTGCCCGTCCGTCTCAGCCCCGCGGCGGTCTACTCGGTTGGCCTCAACGACCCGCACTACGCGGGCTACAAGGACATCTACGGACGCCCGGTCCTGCCCTTCGGCCTGTGCTTCAGGACGGCCGAGTAGGCCGGGCGGCGCTTGCGCGGTCGCAGCAGGGCGGCTCCGGTACGCAGCGAAGGCCCCGCCGATCGGCGGGGCCTTCGCGATGGACATGATCTGAGCGCTCGGTCAACACAGTCGGCACGGCTCCGTCCAGCCCGCGGTCGGCGTCCGTGTCCGCGTCACTACCGTTCCCGCCCGAGCGCGACTGCCGCCGCTCTTGTCTACCGCTACGGCTGCGTCGCCGGCGTACCGCTCCCGCCGCCGAACATCGCCTGCGTGGACTGCCCCACTCGCTCGCCGACCATGCCGCCGAGGTAGTTCCAGGCGCAGATGCCGATGACGGCCATGAAGGCGACGAGTATTGCCATCTCCGCACTGGTCGTTCCACTCTCGTCCAGCCAGGACGCACGGAGCACACTCATTGGACGGACCTCCTGCCGGGCGCATCAGGCGCTGCCAACCAGGCTCCACTATGGCCGTGGCCGGCCTGCGTCGATGCCACATCTCCTTAAACAAAAAGGGCCACGGTCCGTGCGGCCCCAACTTCGGGGCACTGCACGACGTCCGTAGCCAGCGGTGATCCTATCCTACACGACCGAGGCTGGAACGCCATCAAGGCTCCGTCAATGTGGGCTCACATTCTCCTCAATTCAGACAGCCGGCCTACAGCCGCTTAAGGTCGTGAGAACGTGGCGACGTCAGGAGCTACTTGCGGTCGGTGAGGTTATCGGTGATCGCGCACCAGCCCTGGCAGGTCAGCCGCACCGGCTCGCCGGTGCAGCGCGCGATGCGGTTGCCGGACACGACGTGGCCGCCGCCGCCGAGTGCCAGGATCGCGGCATCGGCGGTCACATCCTCCAGCACGTTCGCGGCCACCACGCAGTCGCGCGCGTCGCCCAGGTCGATACCGCCCTGGCGCTTGTCCTCGACGATGTCGGCGTACACGCTCTTGCGGATGATGTTCGACGAGATCGTGTGCCCGCCCGAGCCGGAGGCGTCCTCGATGCGCACGGCCGCCTCCGTCGTGTTGATCATGGTGTTGCCGGTGATGGCGATGCCGTTGCACTCGCCCGCGAGGTGCACCCCGATGGGCGCGTGCAGGTAGTTCGAGGTAATGGCGAGGTCGCGGGAGCCGAGCACGTAGATGCCCTTGGTGAAGCCCTCGATGGTGTTGCCCGAGATCACGTGCTGGGCGGTGCCGTCGAGGATGATGCCCTCGGCGTCGCCGTAGGCGAAGTGGTTGGCCACGATGCGCACCTCGCGGCAGTTGCGGTCGATGTAGACGTGCTCGTCCTGCACCTGGCCGTCGTTGAGGCGCCGCGTCTGGTTGCCGTGCATGGTCAGGTGGTGCAGGTTCTCAGCCGATAGCGCCCGCCTGCAGTCGCGCATCCAGCAGTCGCGCACGGTGGCGTTGGTGCCCCTGGTCAGGAAGCGGATCGCCGTGCCGCCGTGGCCGATGAAGAAGCACGCGTCGATCATGGTGTCGTTCGGGTGGTCGATCACCAGCGCATCGCCCGAATCGTGGCTGCCGACGAAGGTCAGGTCGCGAATGGTGATCTTCAGGTCCGGCCACCACTCGCCGATGACGCCGATGATCGACAGCAGCGGCGCGCCGGAAGTGTCGGTGCTCTCGATG
>JALGVA010000031.1 GCA_029820295.1 Candidatus Zipacnadia bacterium | reverse complement strand
ATGTGGGAGCTGGGCTTCGGCTACCTGGTGAGCGGCGAGGAGGCGTACGGCCGGCGCGCCGTGCAGTGGCTGCTGGAGATCTCGAGCTGGGACCCCGAGGGCACCACCGGCTACCGCAACCACGATCAGGTCTTCCGCGACATCGCCTGGAAGAGCGCGTGCGTCTACGACTGGACCTGGGATCTGATGTCGCCGGAGGAGCGCGCGACGGCCCTCGCGGCCATCGTGACGCGCGGTGGCATCCTCTACCGCGACTTCCGCGAGGACAGCCGGCCGATCTATGAGTGGCCCTTCGACTCGCACGGCTGGACCTCGATGGGCTTCCTGGGCATCATCGCGACGGCCATCTGCCACGACGCCCCTGAGGCCGACGAGTGGCTGCGCTTCGTGGCCGCGACCTATCCGCCGCTGTATCCGCCCTGGGGCGGCGAGGAGGGCGGCTGGTGCCAGGGCACGGCCTACTGGAAGTGGAGCGTGAGCTTCTTCGCCGAGTTCGCCGAGGCGCTGCGCTCCGCGACCGGGCTCGACCTGCTCGACAAGGCTTTCTGCCGCAACAACGGCTGGTTCAAGCTCGCGATGCATCCTCCATGCTGCGACCGCCACCACTTCGGCGACGGCAACGTGGGCGCACCCGGCACCACCGATCGCATGAACCTGCTCTACTACGCCACGCACTACCGCGACCCATACCTCAAGTGGTACGCCGACCAGATCCCCGGCGACCGCGACGGTGGCGTCTTCGGCTACTGGTGGTACGACTACGGCCTGCCCGCGCGCCCGCCCGTGGATGTGCCCCAGAGCCGCTACCTGCCCGACATCGGCTGGGTCGGGATGCACTCGGACATGAGCGATCCCGATGACGTCATGCTCATCTTCAAGTCATCGTGGTACGGCTCCTTCAATCACAGCCACGCCGACCAGAACCACTTCGTGGTGTACGGCTACGGCGAGCCGCTGTTGATCGACTCGGGCTACTACGACTGGTACGGCTCCGATCACGACAGCAACTGGACGCGCCACACGAAGGCGCACAACTGCGTGCTGGTCAACGGCGAGGGCCAGCGCACCTTCGACATCACGGCGAAGGGCGCGATCGTGGACTACTTCGAGTCGCCCACCGGCTGCTACACCGCGGGCGACGCCACGCCGGCCTACGGCGGCAAGCTGTCCCGCTTCGTGCGGCATGTGCTCTACCTGCGTCCCGACGCCTTCGTGATCGTGGATGAGCTTGCCGCGGACGAGCCCGCGACCTTCACCTGGTGTTGCCACGCGCTGCAACGGATGACGATCGACGAGGCCGCGCGGCGCATCCTCGTGCAGCAGGGCGACGCGGCGCTGGACATCGCCTTCGCCCAGCCCACCGAACTGACGTTCACGCAGGACGACGACTGGGACGGGCACCCGCCCCAGGGCCGCTACGAGAATCAGCCGCGGCAGTGGCACCTCTACGCCGAGACGGACCAGCCGGCCGCCACCCGCCGCTTCGTGGCGCTGATGCGCGTGCGCGGGGGCGGCGCGCCGGAGCCGTTCACCTCGGGCGCGCCCGACGCTGGCGCCGGCATCCGCGGGCAGCTCGGCGGCCTGCGCGCGGCGGTGCGTACCGAGCCGGGCGCGCCGCTGGTGGTCGGCGACAACACCATCGACGCCGACCTGGCTGCCGCGTACGAGAGCGAGGCGGGCATGAGCATGCTCGCGGTGGGCGCCATGGAGATCGCCGCGACGGGCGCACCCGCGGCGTTCTTCACGGCGACCGAGCCGGCCACGGTCACGCTGCAGTACGGCAAGGACGGCTTCGAGCGCGCCGACGTGCAGGTCGAGCAGCCTGCGCGGGTGACGCTGTGGGTCGCCGGAGAGACCGGCGAGCTGTCGCTCGATGGTGAGCCGCTGGACCTGGCTGCGGCCGACTGGGACGCGCAGCGCGCGGTGCTGGCCCTGCGCCTCACGCCCGGCCGGCATGCCGTGACCTCGGCGACGCAGGCGCCGCTGCAGGGCGCGTCGCTGGAGGTGACCATCGACGGAGCCGTCGCTGATCTGAACCAGGAGGTGCTGCCGCGCTACACCGGTGGCGGCCTGCTCGCGGGGACGCTGTCTGCCGAGCCCGGGCTGTACGCGCTGGACGCACCGCCCGCACCGTCGGTGACGGTGAACGGATCCCCGCTGGCCGCGGCTGCCGGTCCGCTGTGGCTGAGCGAGAGCAACTCGATCGAGGCACGCCTGGACGGACCCGACACTGTGGCTCTCGGCCTGCAGCGCATCCACGTGGAGGGCGAGCCGCTGGTCACGCGAACGGTCGAGGCGCTGCCCGACGGCGCGCAGGTGATCGAGGCCGAGACCTTCGCCGAGTACGGCCTCGGCAGCCCGAGCCGTTACTCGCACCGGACCTTCCTGTCCGGCGGGGTGGGGGTGGGCGAGTGGATCGTCCCGGGCATGTGGCTGCGCTGGCGCATCGAGCCGCCCGCGCCCGCCCGCTACCGGCTCATCGTCAAGGGCGCGACCCATCAGCCGCACGCCGATCGCCTCATCCTGCTCGACGGCGAGCCGCTGGGCGGCACGTGGCGCGTCTTCCGCTTCGAATACACCGGTGGCTTCGGCGCAACCCCCGACGAGTGGGTGCAGATGGAGGTTGTGGACGAGGATGGCGCGCCGATCGTGCTCGACCTGGGGCCCGGCGCCCACGACCTACGCATGATCTGTATCGAGGGGCGCCTGAACCTCGACTACCTGGCGCTGGCGCCGGCCGGTTAGCGGCGGAAGATGATGGGCATCGGGCGCCACCACTCGACGCCCTCGACGGTTTCGCAGGCCACGAGCGCGCCGCTCTCGCACTTCGGGCAGGTCAGTGCCGGCGCGACCACCTCACCTGCGCCGTCGCTGCCGGGCTCGATTGCCGATTGCCGATTGCCCGCCGTTATCCGAACCAGACCTGATACGAGCGGTGCGCCTCGCCACCGAAGAGTGCAATAATCGACCAGATGCCCGCCCCCACGATGAAGTGCCCCAGCACCACGCCGACCGCGCCGGGGATCAGCCGCCGGTAAAGGCCGACCCCGCCCAGGCCGACCGCCAGCGCCTTAACCACGGCGGCGCCCAGCAGCCCGCCCCAGGCCCGATAGCCGCGCGTGGTGCCGATGATGAAGCCCAGATGATGCAGCGGGAAGCGCAGGAAGCGCAGGCGGATGATGGTCAGCGCGACGGTGGCGAGCGCGCCCCAACCGAAGGCGATGGTCTTGCCGCGGCTGGGCGGGATGCCCGCTCTGGCGGCATCGGCCAGCAGCGAGAAGCCGTAGCGCGCGGCGGCCACGCGCATGCCGCCCATGTGTGTGCCGCCCTCGAGGAAGTTGGCCCCGTACTCGTAGTAGGCGCCGAGCTGCACCCAGTAGGACACCGCCATCCCCAGCACCATCGCGAGGAGCAGGATGGCGATCATCTCGCGCCAGCGCACCCCGACCTGGCGCGCGATGTGCAGGCCCTCGAAGTGGTAGGCCGACAGGTTGGGCAGGTAGCCACGCGGCAGGAACCAGCTCGTGTAGAGCATGGTCAGGTTGCTCAGCCCGCCCGAGCGCTTGAGCGGCTCACTGCCGATGGCCCACACCAGCGAGCGGTTGGCCTGCGTGACCGGGTAGCCCCACTGCAGCGGCAGGCCGGTCTGGGCACGGATGCGCGCGTAGCTCAAAGCCATCAGGAAGAGCAGGCCGAAGTAAGCGAGGATGGTGGATGTGGACATCCCCGCCCGCCACCACCACAGCCAGGTGCCGACGATGCACGCCAGCAGCCCCCACACGGCCTGTCGCACCACGGGTCGCGCGTCTCCATGGAGGGCTCCGCGCACGGACGCCACGAGCGAATGCCGCGCGCGCCACAGCAGGATAAGCGCGAAGGCCACGAAGGCCCCCGCCGCCTGGCTCTCGAAGTGCGGGAACTCGGGGATGTCGTAGCCCAGCGCCAGCGCGCCGACCGACTCGAACTCGATGAGCGCGTAGAACACCAGCGACGACACCACGACCTCCTGGGGCATCAGGTAGCCGAAGCCGAGCACCTCAGGACGGTAATGCAGGATGACGCCGCTCAGCCCTGACCACGGGCGCTCGGTGAAGAGCTGGCCCAGGGGGTAGCTCAGCCCCAGCGCGGGCACAGCGGGGTTCAGAGCGTGCAGGATGTTGAGCAGGTTGTACACCGTGGCCAGCGTGAAGCCGCTCCACATGATCGGGTCGCGCCAGAGCTGGGGGATGCGCACGTCGGCCCCGGCGGGCGCGGTCATCGACAGGGGCAGCTCGGTGACCTGGAACTGCAGCCGTTCACCCTCGGCCCACTCGTCGTACAGGAGCACCGCCAGGCACAGCATGCCGCCGAGCATCAGGGCGAAGAACACCGACCATGAGGTGAGCGGCAGCAGCCACGCCCGCCACGGCACCGGGCCCTCGGTGGCCTCGTAGTAGGTGCGCACGACCTCCACGTCATGCGGCGCCAGCCACGACGGCTGGTACTGCACGAACTCCCCCCACCCGTTCTCAGTGGTGGCGAAGTACTGCAGCGCGGTCAGCTCGGGCATGAACTCGCGCAACGCGCCGCCAGAGGTCAGGGACACAGAGAGCGTCAGGAAGACGTAGATGCCCAGCAGCTCGTGACGGGAGAGGGCGAGGCGCGAGGCGATGCGCCGCACCAGCGCCACCAGACCGAGGAGCACGACCAGCCCCATGAGCGCCGGCACGGGGGGAACGCTCATGGTCACCTGCGCGCTGACCGTGATCAGCGCCGCGTACTTCATCCAGATGTTCGCCAGCACGAGCAGCGCCAGCGCGATAACCATGCCGCGCACGGTGAGCGCGCGCCCGGAGACGGCCTCCGGCGGGGCCATGGTAGGGGCACCGAACTCGTGCGCGGGCATTCGCCTCACCGTGCCGGGCGGGTGCTTGGGGTCGGGCCGCGCCCTTCGCCACCCGTGGCGCTGCGCCCTTCCGCGACGGCCGGCGTCAGCGCGCACTACCGCGCACGGCCAGCGTGATGGGGAGGTTCGAGCCGGCGGTCGGGATCATCTGCAGACTCACCACGCGGCCGGCGCCGGGCTCGAGGTCGTACCTCGCCAGCACTTCCTCCTGCCCTGCGCGCAGCAGGCTGCTGGTCGCGGTAGCGCCGTCGATGGATACCACCACCCGCGCGACGCCGCCGCCGGCGCGGGTGGCAATCTCCGCCCGACCGGGGCCGGGGCCGGAGTTGTGCAGCGTGATGCGCACGCGGTGCATGACCCCGTAGGCGCCGTCCAGGGCCACGCCCTCCTCGTTGACCACCGCTTCGCGCCCGATGCTCAGGTACGCGAAGCGTCCACCCACCTCGTAGCTCAGTTCGCTGTCGAGCGTGGCCGCAAACTCGAAGGGCGTGACCGCCAGCGGGTCGCCGGGATTGCGCAGGCGGATGAAGCCTGCGGGCTCGTCGCGCGGCTCGCGTCCCAGCACCTCGACGTAGAGGTCGCTGCCTTCATCCGCGGCAATGTCCATGAGGCCACTGACCACGTCGGTGGGGTCCATATGCGTCGCGACCGTCTCGAACGAGCTGCCCGCGGGGATGCGCAGTTGCAGGGCCTGGCCGCGCATGACCGTCTGCCAGTAGCGGCACATGGCGTTGAAGCCCACGAAGATCTCGTCGGGGTTCGGCCCTGCGTCCGCCCAGCCCACGCGCAGGCAGGCCGTCTGCGCGCCCCCGTTGATGAGCCGCACACCCAGCACGATGGGCCGCCCCGCGTAGTTCTTGTGATGCCACATCAGTCGCGCGGCGCGGCCGACCGTGAGCGACTGACGCATAAGCGCGCCGACCCCGGTCACGCGTTCGGGGTAGTTGCTCACCAACAGGGCCTCGGGTGCCGGGATCGCAGGCAGGCCGCCTGCGAGTGTTACGTCGATGTCGCCGGAGACGGGGATGAAGTCGGCGCCGCCGGCGCGCACCGACACCGTCAGTCCGGTCGTCGTCTCGGCCTTGCGCGTGATGTACACGGTCGCGCCCGCCTCGGCGCTCACGGCGTCGAGCACGGCGTTGAGCGCGGCGACCTCGGCCATCTCCGGGTCGAGCCCGCCGCCGGTGGTGCGTGCCGTGGCGCGGGCGACCATGCGCGCCGCCCAGCGCTTGACCTCGACGGTGAGCGCATGTCGCGCCTCGCCGACGACGATCGTGGCGACTGTGCTGCCGGTGGCCCGACCGGTCAGCACGATGCGTCCCGCCGCGCGGTCCACCGCGGCCGTCGCCACGTCGGGAGCCATGCTCTCGACGTCGGGCGCAACACCGATGGTTCCGCCGAAGCGGACCGAGCGGGTCTCGCCCAGCGGCACCAGGATCAGCTCGGTTGGCGCGAGCGCGAGGTAGGGCTCGCGCAGGGCGTCGGCGAGGCGGGCGCGCCAGCTCTCGCACAGACTCTGCGCACTGGCCGGCGACCTGGGCGACCGCGACCTGCGTCGGCGTCAGGCCCCCCAGCGCCAGCTCGTTGAGCCGCTCAGCGATCGCTTCGGCCTTCCCGGTCAGAGCCTGCGCGTTGGTGGAGCGCAGGCGCATGACCACCAGGCCGTCGGCCATCACTTCCGCCGACGCCACGCCGCCGATGGTGCCGCTGGAGGGCGAGAATGCGAGCACGCGGTCGGCGCGCGCGGCCGACGCGAGCGCGGCGAGGGCGCACAGCAGCAGTATCGGTACGTGCGCGCCCCGGCGGCTGCCGTGAGGGCCACGCGCGCCGGGGTGATGTCGGGAGTGCGTCGGTTGGTGTGCGGGCGTTGGGCTGCGCCCGTGCCGCTCTTCACGCTGTCGCATCGTCATCTGCATCGCCGAGACGGCCGCGCAGCTCCTTCACCGTGCTCTCCAGCTCCTTGATGCGCTCGACCAGCCTGGGCAGTCGCCGCGTCAGTGCGGTCACGCGCAGTTGCTCGTGATGCGGGCGCGCCGGGTGCCCGGAGTACACCCCGGGCTCGTCGATGTCGCCGAACACCCCGGCCTGCGCGGCGAAGATGACGTCAGAGCCGATGGTGACGTGGTCGTTGACGCCCACCTGGCCGCCCATAACCACATTGTCGCCGATGCGCGTGCTGCCCGCGATGCCCACCTGGCCGCACAGCAGGCAGTTGCGCCCGATCACGCAGTTGTGCGCGATGTGCACGTGGTCGTCGATCTTGGTGCCCGCGCCGATGCGCGTGGCGCTGACGGTCGCCCGGTCCACGGTGCAGTTGGCCCCGATCTCCACGTCGTCCTCCACGATCACCGTGCCGATCTGCGGGATCTTCCGGTGGCCCTCCTCGGTCTGCAGGAAGCCGAAGCCGTCGGCGCCGACGGCCGCGCCGGCGTGCAACGTCACGCGGTTGCCGAGCTGCACACGCGCGCCCACGAAGACCTGCGGGTGGATCTCGCAGGCGGCGCCGATGGTGACCTCGGGGCCGACGTACGCGAGCGGATGGATGATGGTGTCGTCGCCGACGATGGTGCTGTCCCCCACGTAGGCGTGGGCCCCGATGCTGACGCCCTCGCCCAGCACCACGTTCTCGCCCAGCACCGCGGTGGGGTGGACGCCGGCCGGCGGGCGCATGTCGGGCGCGAACATCTCCAGCACCTTCGAGAACGCCAGCCGCGGATCCTCGGTGACGATGAACGGCTTGTCCCGCACCTCTACGTCGGGCGGGACGATGAGCGCCGAGGCGTTGCTGACGTCGCACAGGGGCTGCAGGCTGGGCCCGTCCGCGAACGTGATGTGCCCGTCCGAGGCATCCTCGAGGTGGGCCGCGCCGGTGATGGTGATGTCACCATCGCCGCGCAGTTCAGCGTCGAGGAATTGTGCCAGGTCCGCCAGTTTGAACGAGATCTGCGCCACCGTCGTCAGCTCCTTCGCCCGTCGGCATCGCTCCAGAACTGCCCCAGCTTCTCAGCGATGCTTTCGGTCATGTTCTCCCCGCGGCCCGACCCGCCCGGCAGGAGCTGCAGGTCGATGCCGTCGCGATGTGCCACTACCAGCGCCGCGGTCTCCGTGTCCGACTTCAGGCGGGCCCGCAGCCTGCCCAATGCCCGTAGCAATCGCCGCCGCTGTTCATCAGCCGCCTCGCGGCGCACCTGCTCGCCCCGCGCGCGCATGCTCTCGGCCTCCACCAGCCGCTCATTCGGCTCGGCCACCTCCGCTACCGTGCTCACCCTCCCGGGCGGCATCCCCTCCCACGGCTGCGAGAGCACCGCGACCATGTCTTCGTAGAGGGCCTGCCCGGCGCCGCGCACCTCCACGCGCCGGTCGGCCGCGATCGCGTCGGCCCGCTCCTGCGCGCTGATGATGTCGAGCAGAGCCTGCCGCCGCAGGCGCATCTGCATCTTGGCGAGCAGCTCGCGGCTGCGCTCTCTTTCGGCCTCGAGCTGCGCCTCAATGACCTCCCCCGGCTGCGGAATGTCATCGACCTCCGGCATGATGCGCTCGATCTCGGCCCTGGCGGCCTCAGCCTCCTCACCCCCCGCCCACGCATCAATGCGCAGGTTGATCAGCCGCTCCTGGTAGCGCTTCACCAGCTCGGCGCGCAGCCGTGCCAGCCGCCGGCCCTCCGCCGCCTCAGCCGCCGCCATGCGCCGCGCGACCAGGCGTTCGGACCGCCGCTGCTCCCACTCGACGCGCGCCTGCAGGTCGGGCGAGTACGCGCCCGGCCCCAAGGCCAGGTGTGACGGGTATGCGTCGCGCCACCGGCCGCGCAGCGCCGCCAGCCGGTCGGTCGGGTCGGCAAAGGCCAGGCTCTCAAGGAACGCCACCTGCGCGAAGCGGTCGTCGATGGGCTCGAGCACGGGCTCCCACTCGTCGTCCCCGAGTTCCTCCAGTGCTCGCTCCAGATCCGCGACCGCCTGGTAGAGCGGGTGCCCGGCCATCAGCACCGCCGTGTAGGCGTATCCCTCCCGCGGCTCGGCCGCGGCCCCGCGCGCCGGTGCGCTGCGCGGGGCGCAACCGCCGGCGACGCCCGCCATCACGGCCGCCGCCAGCGCGACGGCCCAGACGATGCGCGCGCGCTGCGAGCTACTCGCCGCCGCCTTCGCCACCTTCTTCGCCACCACCGGTCTCTTCGCCGCCACCCGCCGGCGGGGGCTGCGCCGCCGGCTCGGCGGCCGGCTCGGCGGCGGGCTCAGCGGCAGGTTCAGCCGCCGGCTCTGCCGCAGGTTCAGCCGCCGGCTCAGCGGCGGGCTCAGCCCCGGCATTGAGGCGCGCCAGCACCGCCTCGGTGATGTCGTCGCCGCCGAAGAACACCGCATCGGCGTCGAGCACCATCGTGTACCCGCCCGCTTCGGCTTCCGCCACGATGGCCTGCTCGACCGTGCTCATGAGGCCGGCCACGGCCGTCTGGCGGCGGTCGCCCAGCTCGTCCATGGTCGCCCCCCACGACTCCTCAAGCTGCCCCAGCCGCGCCTCCTGGATCTCCTGCAGGCTGCTGAACTCCTCGCTCTCGGCGGCCGTGCGGTCGGGCTTGGCCTGCAGCTCCGCCCAGCGGGCGTCCTTCTCGTCCGAGAGGGCGCGCAGCTCGTCCAGCCGCGCCTGGTCGGCCTCCGACAGCGGCCGCGGCTTCTGCAGCAGATCGACGACCTCCTGGAAGGCCTCGGCCGACAGGAACACGTAGTTCAGCAACTCCTCGTGGAAGGTGCGCCGCTGCCCCAGCCACTGGCCCAGGGTCTCCTCCTGCGTGCGCAGGGAGACGTAGTCGCGCTCGATCTGTGCCAGGCTGACGACGGCTATCCTGGGCATCGGCGCGGGCTCCTGGGCGTGTGCCGTGGCGAACGCGGCCGCGGCGAGCACGGCCGGCACCAGCGCGCGCGTGAGGCTTCTGTACACAGGCATGACGACTCTCCTGACTGCGGACATGATGCCGGGGATGCCGGGTGACGCCATCCTCGGGGACATAGACAGTACCAGGCGCGGGGTGGTTTCTCCGCCCCACGGGCGATCTGCGGTTACTGCGAAGCCGCGCCGGGGGGCCCGGCGCGGCGTGCGATCTCGACGGCGGGTCGGCTCAGAACGTCTGCCCGAAGCTGAAGTGCGTCTCGCTGCCGTCCTCGCCCCAGCCCACGTCGAGACGGATCGGGCCGATCGGCGTCTGCACGCGCAGGCCGACCCCGGCTCCGACGTGTGGGGAGAACTCCTGGTCGTCGGCCGGCAGGTCGAAGCCCGGCACCACGGTCTCGAAGGTTCCGCCCCAGGCGGTTCCCACGTCCACGAAGGCGACTGCTCGCAGCGTCGGCGTGATCGGCTTGCGGTACTCGAGGTTGAGCAGCGCCAGGCTCTCGCCGCGCCAGCGATCCGGCTCATAGCCGCGCAACGAGTCCGACCCGCCGACGCTGAATGACTCGAACAGCGGCGGCGAGCCGAAGCTGGTGCCGCCCATGACACGCAGGGCAAGAACATCGCGCATGGCAATGGTCTCGTGGTGGCCCAGCTCATAGTAGCGCCGGTGATCGAGCGACAGCTTGCCGAACTCAGTGCCGCCGCCGAGGAAGTTGCCCGCCTGCTCGAAGGAGAGCTGGCTCCAACTACCCCGGTGCGGATCGGTGCGCACGTCCCGCGCGTCGTCGATCAGCCCCAGCGCCAGGCTGTTGACGCGCCCGCCGGGATGCAGCGGCGCGGCGACCTCGACCGGGATGGGCAGGTCCCCGGGCTCGGCCACGTCCGGGTTCAGGTCCGGGTTGTCGGGGATCGGCGACTCGTTCCCGTCGCCGCGGAGCAGGTCCTGGGTCGGCTGCAGCGCGGACAGCGTGCCCACCCCGGGCGTGATGGTCGTCGTGGCCTGGAAGAACGAGCTGGAGACCTCCTCGGAGCGGAAGCGCACACTGAAGGCACGCCGGTCGGTGATGGGCGTGGTCACGGTGAAGTTCCCGCCGGTGCGGCGCTCATCGAATTCGCTGTCGGCCAGGGCGACGGCCGTGCCGCCGACGAAGCGGCGCGTGCGCTCGGTGTCGAAGACGTTTACCTGCAGCGTTGAGCCGCGGGCATCCAGGTAGGGCTCGAAGAAGCTCACCTCGTAGCTCTCGCGCCCCCCCATCTCCACGGTGACCGAGGCGCGCTCGCCGCGCCCTCGGAGGTTGTTCTCGGACGCCGACACCATCACCACGAAGTCGTCGAGGCTCGAGTAGGCCATCGCGAACGAGGCCCGCCCGGTCTTCGCTTCAGTCAGCTTCACCACCAGGATGACATCCCGAAGCGGGTTCTCGACGCCCGGCTCGAGATCGAACTCCGGCGTCTCGAACAGTCCCAGCGCGGTCACGCGGCGGATGGCCGCCGTAACCTCGGGCAGCCGGAACAGCTCCCCGGGCTCGAGCTGCAGCTCCCGGCGCACCACCCACTCCCTGGTGCGGGTCAGGCCCTCGATGACGATGTCCTCGAGGCGCGCCTCCTCGACCACGAAGGTCAGTACGCCGAGTTCATCGACCTTGGCCTCGGAGACCTTGGCAATATAGCCCTGCGCCTCGTAGTAGTCCTCGATGCGGCGCACATCCCGGCCGATGGCGCGCTCGTCGGCGACGTGGCCGGGCTTGGTGTTGATCGCCTCGGCCAACTCCTCGTCGGAGATGACCGTGTTGCCCGCGAACATGACCTGCTCGATGCGCTGCTTCTCCACCACGGTGATGACGACGCGCACACCCTCCTCCAACTGCTCCACCGAGAGCGTGACATCGTCGAAGTAGCCCATGCGCATGATCAGCCGCCGCGCCTCAGTGGCCCGGGTGTCGGTGAACTCCTGGCCGACCACGAGCACGTCCTTGACCACGTCCAGGATCGGCTCCCGGGCGACGTAGTCATTCCCCTCGACCACCACCTCCCCGATGAGCGGGTTGTCCTGAGCGAACGCGGCCGCGCCCGACAGGGCCAGCGCGACCACGACGGCGATCCGTGCGCTTGGCTTCATAGCCATCCCATGCTCCTCACGACTGCGCGCATTCCGCTTCGCCTCACACGCGCGCGGCCTGTCAGGGTATCTCCTCCAGCAGCTCCTCGAGCCGCTCGCGCAGCACGCTGCGCGCCCGGAAGAGGCGGCTCTTGACCGCCTCCACGCTACACCCCAGCACCCGGGCGATCTCCCGATAGCGCAGCCCCTCGAGGTCGCGCAACACCACGACCTCGCGGTAGTCGTACTTGAGCGCCGCCACTTCCCGCAGCACGATCGCGCGCAACTGATCGTTCTCGGCCACCCGGTCAGGCGCCAGCGCCCAGTCCTCCACCTGGCGCGACACATCATCACTGTCGAGCTGCACGGGCGCATCCAGCGAGAACGCCTCACGCGCATCGACACGCTGCTGCCGCTCGAACCGGTTCTTGGTCAGGTTGACGGCGATGCGGTATAGCCAGGTGTAGGCCGACGCCTCATGCCGGAAGCGCCCGTAGGCGCGGTGGGCGGCGATGAAGGTGTCCTGGGTGAGGTCCGCCGCCTCCTCGTCATCGTTGACGAGCCGGTATATGACGTTGTAGATGCGCTCGTAGTTCTCCGCGACGACCTGGGCGAAGGGCGGGTGCGGCCGGTTGGCGCTGTGCATGCCCTCGCCCCCGAAGCTGGTCGCCTCACGGGCCCCGGCGCCGGCGTCGCCGTTCACTTTAGACAGCCTCTCCCGCTGCGGGTTGCGCGCTGCCTGCGGCCGGTCCGCGGCCGGTGTCAGAAGGTCCGCACATATTCCACGAACACCCGGTGGTCGTTCCTCTCGTTGGTGCTGAAGCCCACCTGGAACCTCCGCTCGACCTTATAGGACACGGCGAGATCGTACTCCTCCGTCCCTGCCAGCACCGAGGTGCTGTAGGTGACCAGCAGGTCTTCGACCAGGTAGCCGCCGAGCCGCAACGACACCGGCTGGTCGAACGCGAAGTTCACCTCGAAGACCGACAGGCCCAGGAGCTGCTTGAGATCCTCCTCGAACGGCTGGAAGATGTACTGCCGGAAGGCCGCGCCCAGCGCCGACAGGAACTGCTCGGTCATCACATCCTCCAGGCTGCCGCCTCCGGCCAGCCCGCCGCCCCCGGAGAACGGGGCGGTGCCCAGCAGCGCGAAGATCTGCTCCTCCGACAGCGGCGGAACCGAGCGCACCTGCACGATGATGTTGTCCGGCAAGGTGCCGCTCACATCAAGCTGGATCTCGATCGGCCCCACCTCACGGCCCTCGACCATGGTCGACTCGACCATGCGCGTCGCGGTCGCCCACACCCGCCCCTCCATCGCCAGCGGCACCGGCGGCCTGCGTCGCCTGAGCCCCCTCGGGCGCACGAGAAGGCGCACACCGGCCGTCTGGATATCCAGCACGCCACCAGGGACGCTCGCCTCGCCCTGCTGCACTTCCACCAACGCCTGAACAATCGGCCGCTGTGGATCACCTCCCACCGTCAGCGCACGTTCATTTGGCTCCAGGGGCGCGGCCATGCCCGTGGTCTTGACGCGCACATCCGGCCCGATGGCCAACCACAGGTCGAGCTTGGGGCTGGGGAAGCCCGCGGGCATCCCGTGCAGCTCGCGCTCCCCCTCCCCGCTTGAGCGCGGCATGCCCAACTCTGCGTGCGAGATTGTCAGGCCCCCGGAGATCGTCATGGGCTCGTCCGAAGGCGGCTTCACGAACGTGATCTTACCGTCCACCGTGCCCAGGAACAGGTTCGAGTAGCGCGGCCGGGCATGGTCCACGACCAGCGCCAGGTCGAAATCGTTGTCCGCCAGCCTGGAGGGCAGGAAGCTGCTCACCCCAACGGTTCCCCCGAGCAGCACGCTCCCCCCGCCGAAATCGGCGCCCAGATCATCGATGCTCACAAGCTGGGTTCCGTCCGCCTGCGTGTCCAGCGTCAGCGTGCCGCGCAGCTTGTGCGCGGTCAGCCCGTCCGCCAGGCTCTGCTGCGGCGCCTGAACGCTGGCCGCAAAGTGGTACTCGTTCTCCTGCAGCTTCGCCGGCTCGTAGACCGACAGCGTCGCCTCACCGCTGGCCTCAAGCTCCGTGCTCTCCACGCGTGCGGAGAAGGTGTTCAGCGTCACGACCGTCTTGGCTTCAGCGTCGCCGAACGTTTCATCGTCGCCGCCGCCTCCCGTGCTCGCGAACTCGAGGCCGACCGCCAGGTCCTCGACCGGGCTGCCCAACCACGGGACGGTGATCGTCGGGGCCTGCACGCTCAGCGCCCCCCTCACCGCGAGCTTCAGCTCACGCACCGGCGCCCCGTCCTCGGCGGGCTGCGCCTGCGGTTCGGCCTCCACCAGCGCCCCGCTCAGCGTGATGCTCTCCACCTCTCCGGGCTCGGCGGACGGCGGCGCAGTGGACAGCGAGCCGGTGGCGTTGACCTGTGCGAGCCACTCGGCGCTCTGCCCCTGTGACTCCAGCACGTCGGCGATCAGCGGCGGGAAGATCGCCAGCCTCACCTGGTCGGCACGCAGCGCGACGTTAAACTCGGCGCCCGTCGGCACGCTGCGCGTGTCCCAGTCGAACGGCACCGTGCCGTCAACGTAGAACTCCTCCTCGTCCTCGCGGACGACGAGGTCATTGATGGTCAGCGCTTCGCCACGGTACTCGAAGGTCGGCGCGGAGATGATGTCAAACTGCGCGCCGTGCACCTCGGGCTCAAGGATGTCCAGGCTGCCGATGACCTGGGGATCGGCGGTCGAGCCGGTGGCCTGCACCGTCAGGTTCAGGCGCCCGCCCAGTGACTCCACGGCCTCGGGCACCCACGGCCGCAGCAGCGCGAGGTCCAGCGCCGACACCTCGGCCAGCATGTCGATGTCGCCCTCGGGCTGCCAGGTGCCGTCGGTGGTAATCAGCGCGTCGCCCTCGGTGGCCTCCAGCGTCAGAGCGACCCCGGCCTCCTCGGTGGTGTTCGCGGTCACCTCGGTATCCGGCAGCGGCTTGCCGTCGAAGGCCGCGTCACGCCATGCAACCCGCGCTCTGCCCGCGAGGGCCTCGAGCACAGTCCGGATCGCCTCGGTGGGCTCGGCGTCCTCCGCGATGGTCGGCGCGGCCCCCCCCACCGACACCGACCCGTCGAGCCGTCCGCTCAGCCGCATCGACAGCGACGCCAGCCGCTTCGACAGCGGCTGCTCGCCCGGGGCCAGTTCCTCGGGCGGCGCATCGCCGAACCGCTCCGCCAGCGGCACGGCCACGCGCAGCAGCCTGGCGATCGAGACGTCCGATAGCTCGACGGCCAGCGGGTTCTGCTCGTCGATGCGCAGCGGCTTGCTCAGCTCCACCTTGCCCCCCAACGACAGCGTGCCCTCCGCCAGCGCCAGCGTCGTCCGCTGCAGCATGAGAGTGTTCTCATCGAACACCACATCGGCCGAGACGCCGCCGATCTCCTCGCGCCCCAGCTCGAGGTCGCGCGCCTCCATCCGCGCAACGCCGTAGAGATCGTGCAGCGGTCCGGTGAGGCTGAGGACGGGCAGATCGACCCTGCCGCTTAGCGGCAGGTCCACCTCCTGCCACGGCGCCAGGTCCTGCAGCACCAGGTTGCTGGCGCTCACGTTCACCGAGACGATCGGCTCGTCGTAGATCGAGGTGACGCTCGCCCCTCCCGCGACCAGCGCCCCCCCCACCGGCACCTCGAACTCCTCCAACTCCAGCACATCGCCCTGCAGGCTGACCGTCAGGATGGCGTCATCAGTGGCGACGGTGTCATAGTGTGCGTAGGGCAGCCGCACCTCACCGCGGGCACTGGGCCGCGCGAGCGTACCGGCGATCTTGATGTCCGCGGTCACCGCCCCCGCCGTCTCGTACTCCTCAAGCTCCGCCAGCTCCAGCGCGTTCCGGTCCACCGGCCCGGCGAGCGTGACCGTGCCGTCGAGGGCGACGTTCTGTGCGCCCCCGGGCTGCATGAGCGCGTCCATCACCTCCGCCGGGGTCGGCTGTGCGCCGCCGTCCATCTGCGGCGTCAGCGTGCCGCTGACGCGAGCGACGATGCGCCCCGCGGACGCGTACAGGTCCTCGATGTGCAACGCGTCCACGTCCCCGTACACGCGCCCCATGGCCGCGTCAACGGAGTAGTCGCCCCAGCCCGGCGCGAAGGCCCGCACCGTGGCGTCCACCCGGGGGGCGTCGGGCGTCCCGCCGAAGTCGCCGCTGATGAAGGCCTCACCACGCAGCTTCTCCGTCGGCAGGTCGAAGCGGTCGTCGAGCATCGCCAGCCGCACGTCCGCCACGCCGAAGCTGCCGGCCAATTCTCCCTCGAAGGGCATCACCCCGCTCGCCCAGCCACGCGCCACCGGGTCCTCGAAGGTCAGGCCGCGCACCTGCACGCTGTCGGCGTCGAGCATCACCAGGCCCTCTGCGGAGCGCACACCGTACTGCTGCCAGCGCGGCTCGTCCAGCTCCACCTGCGCAACCGCCATCGGCGCCTCGCCGTCCCAGCCGCCGGCGAAGCGCGCCGACGCGGTGCCGCCCAGCTCGCGCAGGTCTTCGAGTTCAGGCAGCTCGGCCAGGCGGGACAGGTCGAGCTCGGTCTCCCCCCGCGCCCACGCCCAGGGCGCCTCCGGCCCGGTGACCGCCACCACCGCGTCGGCAGTCAGCCGTCCGCCCAGCGGCTCGGCGTAGAGGTCGCGCACCAGCAGGACGTCGCCCGCCAGCGCCAGGTCGGCGCTCAGGTTGCTGACCTCCAGGTCGCCGGCCGCCACGCGGGGCAGCTCCAGCCGGGTCTGCGCGAGCGGCAGCTCAGGCGACCACAACACGTCGGCCGCGACGCCCTCGAGCGGCTCCACCTCAAGGTGCTCGGCCAGCATCTCCACAGGCGTGGGCTTACCGCCGGACCCCGGGCTCCCCAGCAGGCGCCCGGCCAGCGGCCTCACGTCCACCGGGTCCACCGCGGCGACCTCCGCCCGGGCGCGCACATTGGGGCTGGTCAGGTCCAGAACGTCCACGCGCACGTCCAGCGGCCCCGCGGTGATCTCGCCCAGGTCGGCGTCGGCGTAGCGCACCATGCCGGGGGCGCCTATCTGCGCGCTCACATTCGCCCGCGCGAGCGGCCCGGTCAGCGCGCCCGACACCAGCACCGGCCCGCTGACGTCCAGCCCGGCAAGCTGCTCCTCCAGGCCCGCCTCCTCGGGGGCCAGGTCCAGCAGCTCCTCCGGGCGCGTCGCGCGCGCGTCGAAGACCAGGTCGAGCACGGGGTCGGAGAAGTCGCCCAGGAAGCCGCCCGCGTCAATGCTCACGCCGCCCATGCGGGCGTTCAGGTGGTGCACCTCCACACCCGCCATGGTCCCGCTGGCATCCAGGTTACCCGTGATCCGCCTGCCCCCCAGCGCCGCCAACCGCACCGCAACGTCCCGCACGGTGACATCGCCCGACACCGACGCCTGCGGCCGACCGTGTTGCTCGACCAGGCCGATGCTGGCCTCGATGTCCACCCGCCCGCGCTCGATCAGGATGTCGCGGCCGGGCACAAAGGTCTGGTACCACCAGGCGGCATCCACGGCGCCCAGCCGCACCGTGGCCCACACGAAGCCCGTGTCGAGTTCACTCTCAGCCTCGAGCAGCAGCGACCCGACGCGTCCCAGCCGCTCGCCGGCCGACAGGTCGATCTTCGCCCACCCCGTGCGCCGCAGGTCGATCTCCGCGTCGATCTGCGTCAGCTCGACGTTGAACACGCCTCCGTGGGCGGTGGGCAGCGCATAGTCATCGTAGACGACGTCCGTGTCGCATATACGCACGAGGCCCTGGAAGCGCTCCTCCGGCGGCGCCGGCGGCCCCTTGGGCAGCAGCTTCTGCAGGTTCAGCTCGCCCTGCTCGTCACGCACCACGTGCAGCCGGACGCCGGCCAGCTCCACCAGGTCGATGGCGGCGGCGGGCGCCACCTGGCCGCGCAGCATGCCCACCGCGTCGAAGCTCAGCCGCAGCCGCTCAGCCTCGGCGAGCAGGCCGTCGGCCAGCGCGAACTCCTCCGCCACCGCCAGGTCGCGGGCCTCAACGCCGGTGAGCGAGATGTCCGTCACCGGGCCGAGCTGCACCTGGCGGTTGAGGATGTCCGCGGCCTGCTGCGCCACCAGCGCCTGCAGCCAGGCACGCCAGCGCCCCTCGGGCGTCAGGACGCTGCGCCCGGCCTCGAAGAGCAGGGCGGCGGTGACGCCGAGGATCAGCACGATTGTCAGCACACGGTTGGTCATGACGTGCCCAGGCGCATCGCATGACTCCAGGTGCACGACCCGGCCGCGGGCCTAGATCTCCGCGGCCTCGGCCGCATGGTAGCTGCTGCGCACGAACGGCCCGCTGACCACGCGGGCCAGGCCGCGCTCGAGGCCCATGCGCTCATAGAGCGCGAACTCTTCGGGCGTGACATAACGCTCGACCGGCAGATGCGCCGGCGAGGGCCGCAGGTACTGGCCGATGGTGACCACCCGGCAGCCGGCGTCGGCGAGGTCCCCAAGCGCCTCGCCCACCTCCTGCCGCGTCTCCCCCAGGCCCACCATCAGCCCCGACTTCACTATCGCTTCCGGCGCATGCGCCGCCGCGTGGCGCAGCACCGCCAGCGATCGCTCGTAGTCCGCCTGCGGCCGCACGGCGCTCTGCAGTCGGCGGACGGTCTCCACGTTGTGGTTGTACACGGTCGGTCGCGCGGCGAGAACCGCGTCCAGCGGCGCGCTGTCGCCGCCGAAGTCCGACGTCAGCACCTCGATGCGCACCTCGGGCAGACGCTCGCGCAGCGCCGCCATCGTGGCCACGAACTGCCCCGCGCCGCCGTCGGGCAGATCATCGCGCGTCACGCAGGTGAGCACCACGAAGCGCAGGCCCAGCCGCGCCGCCGCCTCGGCGACGTTCCCGGGCTCCTCCGGGTCTGGCGGCGCCGGATCGCCATGCGAGACCGCGCAGAATCGACAGTCACGCGTGCAGACGTCTCCAAGCAGCATGAAGGTGGCGGTGCCGCAGTTGAAGCACTCGCCGATGTTCGGGCACATCGCGGCCTCGCACACGGTGTGTACGCCGCAGTCGTGCAGCAGCGCGCGCGTGCGCCGCGTCAGCCCCGCCTTGCCGGTCTTCACCTTCAGCCAGTCAGGCACGCCGCCGTGCCGGCGGCCCGCCTCGGGGCGATTTCTCCGCACAACCAGCGCTCCCTTCAAGAGGAGTCATTGTACTTGCCGCGAGGGGCCACCGTCAACCTGGGGATCGCGGTGGCTGTGAGTCCGGAATGTCGGTATGAGCGACGGTTGACGCAGGGCGGACCGCAACAGCCTCTTCCCCCGTCCCGAACTCGATGCGCTCAGTGATGGTGCGCGGCCACACGATGTGCCCGTAGTTACTGTCGATCGACAGGCCGATCAACCAGCAGTTGAGCTGCCGGAACTGCTCCACCATCGACGCGAAGGTCACGAACTCGCTCGTGCACACCGGCGTGAAGTCCGCGTCGGCGCCGGGCGCGCAGGCCACCACCATGATGCCCACCACCACCACCGCCCCGCCTTCGCCTCATGCCTCTCATCTGTCGCATCCTCCTCAAATCACGCGCATCGCCGGCCGCGCGCCACTCCCGCGACGTCACCTGAGCCTTCGACACCCGCGGGCAATCTCTCCCTGTCCGGTGAAGATTGCCGGTACATGTCTGAGCGCCGGCCGCGTCGCCGGCGCTCAGGGCGTACCCTCCCTCCGGCACGCCTACAGTGTCCGCCCCACCGCCTCGCACACCGCGGGCAGCTCGTTCATGAGCTGCTCGAAGGTCGAGGGCGTGAGCGACTGGTGGCCGTCCACCATGGCCTCCTGGGGGCGCCAGTGCGTCTCGACCAGGAGGCCATCGGCGCCGGCGGCGACCGCGGCTTTGCACAGTGCGGGCACCATCCAGTCGTGACCCGACGCGTGGCTCGGATCGACCACCACCGGCAGGTGGCTGAAGCGCTTGAGTGCCACCACCGCCGAGATGTCGAGCGTGTTGCGCGTGGTGGTCTCGAAGGTGCGGATGCCGCGCTCGCACAGGATGACGTCGGCGTTGCCCTCGACCATCACGTACTCGGCCGCCTGCAGCAGGTCCTCGATGGTGCCGCTCATGGCGCGCTTGAGCATCACCGGGCGATCCACCTTGCCCAGCTCGGTGAGCAGGCTGAAGTTCTGCATGTTGCGCGCGCCCACCTGATAGATGTCGGCAACCTCATGCAGCGTCTCGATGTCGCGGATGTCCACGACTTCGGTCACGAAGGGCACGCCCACCTCCTCCTTGACTGCCTTCGCGATGGGGATGCCTTCCTCGCGCAGGCCCTGGAAGTCGTGGGGCGAGGTGCGCGGCTTGAAGATGCCGCCGCGCAGCACCTGAGCGCCGGCGGCGTGGACGTAGTGCGCGATGTGCGAGAACTGCTCATAGCTCTCGAGGGCGCACGGCCCCGCCATCACGATCACCCGTTCAGCCCCGATCTCCACGCCTTCGGCGATGCTGATGACCGTCGGCTCGGCCCGCACCTCCCGCCCGACCAGCTTGTAGGGCTTGAGGATCGGGATGATCTGCTGCACGCCCGGCATGGTCTCCAGGGCCTCGATCTTCTCCTGGGTCTTGTGCCCGACGACCGCGATGACGGTCTTCTCGACACCGAAGATCGGGTGGGGCGTGAAGCCCAGCGACCGCACCTTGTCTATCAGGTTATCGACCGTCTGCCTGTCGGCCCCGGACTCGACGATGATGACCATGGGAAACGCCTCTCGACGTCGGGATGCCCCTCAGGTCGGTGAAGTATAGCAGAGGCGGGCGCGCGAGGGGAAGGGGCGGAGGGGACAGCACCGATCCCGCCCGCGACCGCATCGCGTGCGGTCGCGTAGGATCGGGACGGGGCAGGCCCGGCCGGTCGGCCGCCCCTACGCCAGCCGCCGCCGCGGCGGCCGCGCGACGAACTCCGTCATCGTCAGCGACGCGTTGGGGTGGCGCTGCACCAGCGAGCACGGGAGCTTCGCGGTGACCTCTCCGTGCAGCACCCGCCGCACCACCGCGCGCTGCCAGGGCCGGTTGGCGTAGAGCCTGATCTCGCGCGCGGCGAGGATCTCCTTCATGCCGATGGTGATCGCCAGCCGCGGGATGAGCGCGATGTTGCCGTCGGCCACAGTCACGGAGTTGATGGTGCGGGTCTCGCGCGACAGCTCCAGCACGCGCGTGGGCAGCTCCGCGAACTCCTCGGGCGTCATCTCGATGCCCGGTTCAGGCGGCTCGTTGAAGGCGATGTGGCCGGTGATGCCGATGCCTCCGTAGCAGATGTCCACGCCGCCCAGTTGGGCCATGCGCCGTGCCACGGCGTCGGGGTCGCGTGGGTCCGGGAAGATGATGTTCTCGGCCGGCGGCGCCAGCTCGGGGTCCATCAGATCGAGAAAGCTGCGCTGCATGTGCCCGCGGAAGCTCAGCGGGTGGTCGATGGGCAGCCACTCGCCGTCCTCGGTGAGGTACTCGTCCATGTTGAAGGCGACGAGGTTGCGCAGGCTGATGCGCTCGAGGTTGCAGATGCGCGCCATGCGCCGGTACTGCCCCACCGGCCCCACCGGCAGGATGAAGACGGTGGGTCGGCCGATGGCATCGTTCGCGCGCACCCGGTTGAGCATGGTGCGCGCCATGTCGTGGTAGAGGTCCTGGTCGGTCTCCAGCACTTCGACGCGGATCGGCGAGCCCTCACCCAGCCTTTCCGCCGGGATGGTCGTGACGTCCATCGCGCTGCCTCCAGTACGCACGTGGTCTCCGCAGATCCTGCGGCACGCGGGCCCGTCTCATCCCTGGCTTCCGCCCCGGCGCGGCCAGGCCCTCCCCGGCGACGCCGAACCGCAGCCGCTCACTCCCGGCTGCGCAGCGCCCAGGCGATGATCGCCGCCGGCACGCCGACGAACACCAGCGCCATGATGCCGAAGTCGAGCACCGCCGACGTCCACGACAGCGCCGCGCTGAAGTAGACGTCGAACTGCCCGCGCAGCGCCGAGGCCGGCGGCAATTTCGAGACCCCGACGATCAACAGCGCCACGACTGCCGTCGCGGCGATGAGCGCGGGCACGCTCTTGGGCAGGTCGATCTCGCTGGGCGCAAGCTCGGCCCCGATGCTCAGCGCCAGGTAGAGGAAGGCCCAGGTCTGCCACGCGTGGTAGTCGAGGCCAGTCAGCACGTCGGCGAGCCGGCGCCAGTCGGTGGTCATGGCGAGGTCAGACGGGTCGCCGGGCACGCCCAGGAGCACCGATGCCGCCCACAGTCCCACCGCGCCGGTGATCAGCGGCATCAACGCCGCGAATCCGGTCGCCAGCCACGGTAGGGCGATAGGCGACCACGGCGGGCCGGGCCGGCAGTAGCCACGCCCCTCCTCGTCCACGAAGAAGAACACCACCCGCCGCACGGTGTAGCCGGCGAGGTAGTAGCCCAGCGCGTGGCTGCTCTCGTGCAGGATGTTGCCGGGCAGCCGGAGAAACCCCACGAGCCATCGGCGGGCCGGCGCTCTCCCCCACGTCGCGCGCAGCACGCGCTCGAACACCAGGCGCGAGGCGACGTAGAGGAAGACCGCCTCGCCCGCCACCAGCATGACGCGCCGGATGAGTTCAAGTGCGGAGGGCATGGCGCGCATTATAGCACACCGCCGCAGCCTGCGCCGCCCGCCGCATGCCGTCGCCGTTGCCGTTTGCTGGTAGCTGATCGCCGGCAGATGATAGCTCTCACGGAGTGAGGTTATGAAAGTCACCGTCGTCGGAGCCGGACATGTTGGAGCTACCTGCGCCCAGCGCCTGGTCGAAGGCGATATCGCGGACGTCTACCTGGTCGATATCGCCGATGGCCTGGCCGCGGGCAAGGCGCTGGATCTCGCGCAGGCCGCGCCGCTGGTCGGGCACAGCCGCCGGATCGAGGGCGGTACGACCTACGAGCCCGCCGCGGGTTCGGACGTGGTGGTCATCACGGCGGGCGTGCCGCGCAAGCCGGGGATGTCGCGCGATGACCTGCTGGCCACGAATGGGAAGATCGTCACGTCAATCGTCGAGCAGATTGCGGAGCACGCGCCCGACGCCATCATCATCATGGTCACCAACCCGCTCGACGTGACCACGCACATCGCGATGGAGGTCTCCGGCCTGGCGCGCGAGCGCGTGATGGGCATGGCCGGGGCGCTCGACACCGCACGTTTCCGCTGCTTCATCGGCTTCGAGCTGGGCTGCGCGGCGCGCGATGTGCAGGCCATGGTGCTCGGCGGCCACGGCGACTCGATGGTGCCGCTGGCCAGCTCCGCCACCGTCGGCGGTGTGCCCATCGCCGGGCTCATCGCGCCCGAGCGCCTCGAGGAGATCATCCAGCGCACGCGCGACGGCGGCGCCGAGATCGTGGGGCTGATGAAGACCGCGAGCGCCTTCTACGCGCCCTCGGCGGGCGTGGTGGACATGGTCGCGTCGATCCTGCGCGATGAGGGCCGGGTGCTGCCGGCCTCGGTGCTGCTGCGGGGCGAGTTCGGCATCGACGACACCTTCGTGGGTGTGCCGGTGCGCCTCGGCGCGGCCGGCGTCGAGGAGATCATTGAGTGCGAGCTGTCGGCCGAGGAGATGGCCGCTCTCCATGCCTCGGCCGCGCATGTGCGCGAGACCGTGGCCGCGTGGGAGCGCCTCAAGAACGCGTAACCGCATCCCTTGCTTCGAGGGGGACACCGGACATGCGCAGGGCAACCGTTCTGATCCTGATGGCGGGAATGATGGCGATGGCACCCGCGGGCTTCGCCGCCGATCCTGACTGGCGCACCCGGCCGCCGATCACCTACGTGCTTGACTACGGGCAGGGCCATCTCGACAGCCCGGAGTACATCGCGGCGGTCGCCGCCTCGCCCCCGACGCTGCTGCACCTCGGCAAGGACGTCGTGATGAGCCACAACTGGGGGCCGATCGCGGGCGTCGGCGGGGAGAACCAGGCGGGCGGCAAGGGCGACGCGATCCGGCGCCTCACGCCGGCGGAGACCCGCGAGCGCTTCCGCCGGCTCGAGGAGATGGTGGACGGCTTGCACGCCGCGGGCGTGCGTTGGGTGATGCCCTACATCTGCTCCATCACCCTCGGCGGCAGCCACATCCGGCGCACCGGCTTCTGGGAGTTCTACGACCACTGGGACGAGTACCTTGAGTTCGGCCTGCCGCCGCGCCCGGAGCTTGACCCCGCCGACTGGATGCAGCGCAACCCCGACGGCTCGATGAAGTCCACCTACGGCGTGAGGCCGGACGTGGACGAGTTCTACCCTCCATATGAGCCCAATATGCGCTACGCGGCCTGTGTCAACAACCCCGGCTGGCGCACCTGGATCGACGCGGTGGCGCGCCTGGTCGCCGCGGTCGGCTACGACGGCGCCTTCATCGACAACGGCGGCACCCAGCAGTGCTACTGCCGGTTCTGCCAGGCGAAGTACCAGGACTGGCTGCGCGAGCGCTACGTGGATGAGGAGATCCCGCTGCTGTTCGGCGTGGGCGCGGGCGAGCAGGTGCCGCTCGCGGTCAAGCCCGCGGCCGGCGAGCCCATGACGCTCGGCTGGGTGGAGTCCCAGCGCTTCTGGCGGCACAGCATCCATGAGCACCAGCAGGCGATCCGACGCGCCGGTGAGGAGGTCGGCGGCGGCTTCATCCTCTTCCCCAACGGCGGCCACGGCCGGCCCGAATCGGTGCGCAACGCCTTCATGGACAGCAACTACATCATGTACGAGCTGTCCATCGGCGACTACGGTACGCACCCGGGGCTGATCCGTTCGCGCATCGTGGACGACATCTCCATGACCGTGCGCAACGACCATGTGTGGCAGCTCAAGTACACCCTCGCGGTGCGCGAGCTGCTGTCGCCGCTGCTGCTTACCCGTGGCGGCTACCCGAGCGAGGAGCCGGGCTGGGTGCTCAATCAGGAGACCGCCGCGCTGGGCAACGCCGAGGCGGCGGCCTTCGGTTCGGGAGCCGGCTTCCTGCTGCGCCCGCGCTGGAACGAGTATGCCGACGTGCTCAACTGCTACCGCGCCTTCTTTGAGGGCCACGAGGATCTGTTCGCCGGCTACGTCCCGTATGCGCAGGTGGGCATCGCGGCCTTCGGCGACCAGAACTTCTACGAGAACCGCAAGCACGTCACGTCGGTCGAGCAGGTGACCGCCGAGCTGCTCGACGCCCACGTGCTCTTCGACTACATCACCGAGGACCGCTTCACGCCGAAGGTGCTGGCCGCCTATCCCGCCGTGGTGTTCGCGGACGTGCGGTACGCGAGCCGCGAGCAGATCGATGCCCTCGACGGCTACGTGCGCGCCGGCGGACGGGCGCTGATCATCGGCGAGACGCCAACCCACGATCTGCGCGTGCAGCCGCTGGATCCTCAGAGACTGCCCGCCGCCCTGCGCCCGGCCCCGGAGGGGGCGGAGCTGCACGAGAACATGCCCTACGGCGAGGGCACGTGGCTGCGCTACTCGCGCATTCCGCTCGACGAAGTCGCGGGGCTGCTCTCCCGCCGGGCGGGTGAACTGGACATCGCCCCCGACGCCGGGCCGGGCGTGCGCGTGAACGCCTTCATCGACCCCGACGGCGACGCGATGGTGCTGCACCTGCTCAACTACGACACGCCACTGGGCGCCGAGCCCGAGCCGCTGGAGGACAAGACGAACCTGGAGCTGAGTGTGCCGCTACCCCAGGGCGCGGCCGTGGTGGCGGCGACGGCCTTCGCCCCGGATGCCGATGGGCCGGAGGCGCTGGCGCATGACACGCGCGACGGCCGCGCGCACATCATGGTGCCGTCGCTGCACATCTACAAGGTGCTGCGCATCGAGCTGGGGTAGGTCGGGCGGCAGGCAACGGCCAACGACAACGACGGCGGACCGTGCCGCCGACACTCCTGTCGGCGGGCCGTTGGCGCACGCCGGCGCGCATCGCGAGGAAGACGGAAGGCACCCGGGAATGCTGACGCTCATCATCGCGACCGTCTTCAACGCGGGCTTCGGCATCGTCGTGCGCAGCGCGCAGCGCCGACACCTCGACCTGCTCACCGTCGGCCTCGTCAACTACGCCTTCGCCGCGGCGTTCTACGCCGCCTGGTCGTTCGGCGGCGGCATGCTCACCGCCGACCCGCGCACCGTCTTCATCGGCACCATCGGCGGGGTCTTCTACGCCGGCGGCTTCCTGCTGATGCTCGGGCCGATGCACTGGCGCGGGCTGGGCATCGTGGCGGCGCTGCTGGGACTGTCGGTGCTGGTACCGCTGGGCGCCTCGTTGGTCATCTGGCACGAGACCCTCGAGACGGTGCAGATCGCGGGGGTGGCGCTGGCGTTGCTGGCGATCCCGCTGCTCAGCCTCGACCAGGGGGCGGCCAACGGATTGCGGCTGACGTGGCCGATGGCGCTGGGCCTGAGCGCGCTCCTCGTAGTCAACGGCACCGCATGGTCGATCCAGAAGTGGTACCACACCACGGGGCTGAGCGCCGAACGCCCTGTCTACTTCATCTACCTGTTCGGCGTGGCGGCGCTCGTCATGCTGGGAACGTGGGTCGTGAGCAGCCGCCGGCTGCGCGGCGCGAGCGTCGCGTGGGGCATGATGCTCGGGAGCTGCAACGTGCTGGCCAACCTGATGCTGCTTGCGGCGCTGGACCGGCTGCCGGGCGCGGTCGTCTTCCCGATCATGCAGGCGGGGATCATGATCGTCGCGGCGGGCTTCGCGGCGCTGGCGTGGCGCGAGAAGCCCGGGCGGACGGGCCTGGCGGGGATCGTGGTCGCGGTTGCGGCGGTGGCGCTGATCAACCTGGCCTGAGCGTTGCAGAGTGGCCGTCTGGCGGCGCCTAACGTCTGAAGTTGTAGGAGATACCCAGGAACTGGTGGCGGCGGTCGTCACCACGCGCGTTGTTGAGTTCCAACCGGTAGGCGATACCCAGGTCACCGGTAAGCCGGTACGAGAGTCCGGACGAGAGCGAGTAGAGCATGCGGTTTTCGCGGAAGCGCAGCTCGCCCAGCAGCCCGTAGTTCACCTCCGGGTTGATCGTCCAGGTGAGGCGCTCCCAACTCTTCTCGAACTGCACGAGCGCGCCCACGTCGCCCACCCAGTCGTCACCCGTGGTCAGGTCCTTGCTGGCCCCGCACGTCACCTCGACGAAGCCCTCGCCGAAATGCCGGCGCAGTCCGCCCGCGATCAGTGTCTGCACCTGGTCGAAGTCGTGATCGCCCTCGGTGGAGACCACGACCAACGGGTTCCACCGGTCGGCGGGACGGTCGCGGAAGAGGTAGCGTACCCAGGTCTTGAGGCGATCATATTCGTCCTGCTCGGTGAGTGAGTGGTCGTAGTCCGAGTCGATGGTCAGCTCCAGGCGCGCGCCCTCCCACTCGCTGGCCCACACGCCGTCCAGGGCGACGGCGAAATCGTACTCGCTCTCTCCCCCCACGTGTTCCTCGGTGACGTTCGCCACCAGGCCCAGGCGCTCGACCCGGAGTTCGGCCCACGCGACGCGCGCGCCGACCAGGGCGCACAGCGCCAGCGCCATCCCGGCAATCTGCTTCCCAGCCATGTTCAGGGAATGACCTCCGTCGCATGTCGGCAAGATCGCGCGGCCGCGTGTCAGCTCGCGAACAGCGTCCCGTCGAGGATCGACGGCTCCAGCGCATCGATGCACGATAGTGGCACGTCCAGGTCGCGTGTCACGAACTCCGCACGCCGGTGCGGCTCGACCTTGCGCTGGGCCGCATCGACCCGGCAGTAGAGCCACCGGCAGCGCATCAGGTCGGGCAGCGCGCCCAGGTCGACGGCGTCAAGGCCTCCCTCGTCGCGGTAGGCGGCGCCAAAGACGTGGGCGCGCTCGGCGTCAATGCTGAAGGCCGAGGTCAGCGACCAGATGTCACCGGCCACCACGGGGGCGTCGCGCACCGCGCAGAAGAACAGCAGCCCGTCGGCGAGATCGACCATGCGCGGCTGGTGGCTGGCCCAGTCCCAGTCGAACAGCCCGACCACGCGCCCGCGCAGGAACTTGAGGTTCGCCGGGTGGTAATCGCCGTGCACCACCGTCGCGGGCAGCGCGCGGTAGGCGTCGTCGGGCAGACGCCGGACGAGCGTGATCGCGAGGCCCAGAGCCTGCTCGAGCACCTGCACGCGCTCGGCGGGCTCGTCGTGGTCGCGCGCGTGCTCGAGCAGCTCGCACAGGCCGTCGCGACTGAGCATGGGCGGGTGGAAGCGCGGCCAGGGCTTGTCCACGGGCGGCTCGAAGTCGCCGCCGGCCGCGTGCACCTGTGCCAACAGCCGACCGGCGGCGGCCAGCTCGCGCGCGTCGCCGGAGCGATGCTGCTCACCCTCGATGAAGTGGAACAGTTCGTAGAGCTGCTCGTGGTGCACGACCCACCCATGACCGTCGGGGGCCAGCACCGGCTCGGGCGCCGGGATCCCGCGCGCGCGCAGGTGGGCGAAGAGGGCCTGATCGAAGCGCGCCCAGTCGGCACGAGCGTAGCGGGGGTTACGACGGCGCAGGATCAGCCGCCCGTCGGGCGTATCGACGACCACTGCGGCATTCGCGGTGCCACTGCCGGGGGCGAGCTGGCGCCGGCCGACACGCAGACCCCAGCGCGCGAGCGCGTCGCGCGCCTCCTCAAAGCCGAGGGAGGTGTCGGTGAGGGTCATGGTTGACCTCGGTGCGGCGGCAGGAATCGCACACGGACCGGTTCGCCGGCGGCGCGGCGCTCACCTGCCCGGCCACCAGCCGGGGATGATTCAACGGCCGGCGGGAGGTATGTCGAGCCCAGCGTCGAAGGTGGGCGCCGATGCATCGACACTCACCAGGGAGGTAACGCCCGTGAAGACGCCCGTTGTGGATCAGGATACGTGCACCGGATGCGGACTGTGCCCGGACATCGCTCCGGACACCTTCGCCCTCAATGACGACGGCGTGGCCGAGGTCATCGACCCACAGGGAGACGACGAGGACACCATCCAGGAGGCCATCGACTCCTGCCCGGTCTCAGCGATTGACTGGGCCGAGTAGCGAACGGAGCGCGCATCGCACTGCAGAACGGGGCGGCCGAGCGGCCGCCCCGTTGTCCTTGGCGCGAGGTGCCGGGGGCATGGCGGGCGAACTGCCGGTCGGCGGCCGGATGCGAGGGGCGGCGTGATCAGGTACCAGGCGGGCCATCGCGAGGATCAGTCGTGGGACGCTGTGGGCGGCCCGCACCCGGGCGTGCGCCACCCCCGGGCGCGCCGTCGCGGCCGGTGGTCGCCGCTGACCGATGGCCTGATCATCGCCTTCGCGGGCCTGCTGGTGCTGGTGGCGATCTGGAGCGCGTGGAGCGCCTCGCCGGTAGGGCCGGTGCGCGGCTGGGTCGCCTGGCGCGGCGACAACGGCGCGATCGCGCTCGAGCACCCGGTCGGCTGGGATGTGCACGACCTCGGCGTGGCGCCGGTGAGCTACTTCGCTTTCGGCCCGTCGGAGTGGGTGCGTGTGCACCTGATCGTCGCCCCGCAGGAGGAGTGGCGCCTGCCGGCCGGCGCGGTGGTCGGGCGGGCAGACTACCGCATTCCGCAGGTGCTGCACGATGACACGCGCGAGCTGTGGGATCGCCTGCTCGGCCCCCTGCAGGAGGGCCGCACGGCGGGGACGGTGCTTGCGGGCAGGCCGGCGGTGTGGTCGCGCTTTGATTACTCCCGGCGGCCCCTGATGGGTTCGGCGCAGTCGATGACCGGCCTGCGCGCCGCGCTGGTGGCGGGCGGACGCATCGTGCTGATCGCTGCGGAGGCGCCGACGGATGACTGGGACGAGTTCCGGCCCATCGCGCTGCGGATGGTGCGCAGCCTGCGCGTGGGGAGTTAGTCCGTCGCCGCCTCCGCGTTCCCGCCGGTCCGGCCCCGCCACTCGCGGGCGATGACCACCGTCGCGCACACCACGATGATGGCCAGCGACGCCGCCTGAGCGACGGTGAAGGCGGGGATGGGCTGGAAGATCTCGGCCGTCGCGCCCCGGCGGAAGTACTCCACTACGAAGCGCACGATCGAGGATAGCACCAGGAAGCCCAGGAAGCGGCTGAAGGGCCGCCGCAGCCAGCGCGTGGTCCACAGCAGCACGGGAAGCGTAAACAGCAGCGTCCCGGCGACCGCGTAGAGCTGCGTGGGGTGCACGGGCACCGGCGGGGCCGCGGCGCCGCTCAGTTGCGGGAAGGTCACGGCCCAGGGCAGGTCGCAGTCGTGGCCGTAGCAGCAGCCGTTGAGGAAGCAGCCCACGCGGGCGATGGCGTAGCCCAGCGCGATGCCCGGCGCCGCCAGGTCGAAGATGCGCGCGAAGCTGACCTTCATCACGCGCGCGGCCAGCAGTAGCACCAGCAGCCCGCCGGCCAGCCCCCCGTGCCACGACATGCCGCCCTGCCACAGATCAAGCGCCGTCTCGAGACGCCCCGAGTACTGGCTCCACTCCAGCAGCACGAAGCCGATGCGTCCGCCGAGGATGCCCCCCGCGAAGCCCAGCAGGCCGGTCTGCAGCGCCTGGGCGCCGGTGAAGCCGTAACGATCGCGATCGACGTACATCCAGGTGAGGGCGGCCACGAAGGAGAGGAGCATCATCACGCCGTAGGAGCGCACCGCCAGCGGCCCCAGCCGGTTCACCAGCAGCCAGGTGATGGCGGTGGGGATCGCGGCCTGGATGAGCAGCTCGGCGGCCAGCCCGACGGTCAGGCGCATGGAGCGCTCGTGCTCGCGGCGCTCAATCCACGTCCAGACCGTCACCACCGCCAGGAAGAACGCGAATACCAGCGGGAGATGCGCGGGGCCCCAGGGACCGACGACGAACAGCGTCGGGTGCACGCGCGCTCACGCTCCCCGTTCGCGGGCATCACAGGTCGGCGGCATCGACGATCACCCCGTCGCGGATCGAGATCCGGGCGGCCTCCAGCACGGCGTAGGTCGGTCGCACCGCGCGACCGGAGGCCTCGGGCTCGTCGCCCGCGCGCACCGCGCGCAGGAACTCGCCCACCTGGTCGCGGAAGGCGGCCGCGCTATCAAGCGGCGCGTCGATGACCCGGTCGGCCAGGCGCACCCGGGCGCTGTCCACCATCATCGCGCCGTCGGTGCCGATCACCACGCACTCCCACGCCCCCCACGGGCAGTTGAGGCTGTGCTGGTAGGTCGCCATGCCCCCGCCCGAGAGGGCCATCTGCACCGTGACCTCATCGTGATCGTTCCAGTACTCGTTGTTGCGCCGCGCCTGGGCGAACACCGCGCCGGCCTCGCTGCCGGTGAGCCACAGGATCATGTCCACCTCGTGACTGCCGAAGCCGTAGAGCACCCAGCCGCCGGCCTGCTCGGGATGGCGCGCCCACTCCGAGCGGAAGCCCTCGGACTTGCCCAGACGGCGGCGCAGCACGTTACGCACTTCGCCGATGGCCCCTTCGGCGATCAGCTCGCGAGCGCGGATGTTCGCCGGGCGGAAGCGCAGGATCTGTGCGATCATCAGCACCACCCCGGCCTCGTCGGCGGCGGCGATCATGGCGTCGCAGTCGGCCAGGGCGGTCGCCATGGGCTTCTCGCACAGCACGTGCTTGCCCGCACGCGCGGCGGCCACCGCCGGCTCGCGGTGCAGATGGTGGGGCAGCAGCACGGCGACGGCGTCCACGTCGTCATCGGCCACCAGGTCGCGCCAGTCGGTGTACACGGTCGGCACCTCGTACTCGGCGGCGGCCGCACGCGCGGTGTCCTCGTTGATGTCGCATACCGCCACCGTGCGCATGCCCTCGACGGCACGCTGCGCGGGCAGGTGCGCGCCCGCGATCCCGCCGCAGCCGATCACGCCCATGCGCAGGTCATCGCTCATGGCCCGCATCCCTCCGTTCGGGTGGCGCCTCAAGCAAGCAGGGCCGCCCGGAGCGGCGGCCCTGCCCGAGCCCTCGCCCGTGGCGCTCAGTCAACCGCGCGCACATCGGCGATCTCAGGCACTTCCTGCCGCAGCACGCGGCCGATGCCCATCGCCAGCGTCATCTGCGACATCGGGCAGCCCTTGCACGCGCCCTGCAGCCGCACCTCGGCGATGTTGTCCTCGGTCACGTTCACCAGCTCCACGCCGCCGCCATCGGCCTCAAGCGACGGCCGGACCTTGGCCAGCGCCTCCTCGACCTTCTGCATCAGTGCCTGCTTCGGATCCTGCTCGGACATCGTCATCCTCCTCGGGGTGTCGTCCTCGCGAGTGTGTCGCAGCTACTGCGGTTGGTCCTCCACGGTGAACTCGTCAACCTTCCAGCCCTCCGCCAGGCGGACGAACCGGAAGCGGTGGGTGCGCGTAGTGCCGTTGAGGTACGCGACCATGACCTCCGCCCAGCCGGTCGTGGCGCCGGGCTCCACCTGGCCGTCGATGATACGAATGCCCCGCACCTCGCGCCCGCCCCAGTGCTTCTCCATCATCGCCGGCGCGTCCGGCCCGACCTGGCTGATGATCTCCTGCTGCTCGTCGGGGGAGTAGAGGTTCCAGTGCGGCAGCGGTCCCGGATCGTCCTGCTCCTCGAGGGGCAGCACGTCATACCAGCGCTCCAGCACCCGCCAGATCTTGCCCAGGTGCGCCTGCGGGTGCGGCGGGATCGCCATCACCGCCTCGACGCCCTCCTGCGGCAGGCTCAGCTTCATGCGGCGGCCCTCCGCCTCCACCCACACGCCGAAGGCCTCGGCCACGAAACGCAGCGGCACGAAGCAGCGGCCGTAGATGGTCTGCGGCGCTACATCCAGCTCGTAGGGCGCCTCGCCCACCTTGGCGTGCGTGCTGCCCAGCCACAGCTCCACCGAGGGGGCGGCCGCGGTCTCGGAGCGGAAGACCTGGATGTGGCCCTCATCGTACTTGAGTTCCGCACCCAGCCAGTCGATGATCGGGCGCAGCGGGACCATCGTGCGCCCCTCCAGCGTCACCGGCTGCACGTCGAAGAGCAGCTCGCCGGTGGCATGAGCGGCGACGGCCGCTCCCACGACCAGCAGCGCCACCATCGCCGCTCTCGCCGGGCGGCTGTGTGCAAGCCTCATGGTTGACCCCACTCTCTTGGCATCGCCACACGGGCGACGGAGATGTCGGCTACCGCGCCGCCAGCTCGCGCCAGCGCTCGCCCTCGCGCTCGACCAGGAAGTCGATGGTGCCGGCGAAGTCGCGCAGGCCGGCGGTGGTGCCCGGTGCGGTCACACACAGCGCCCCGACGGCGTTGGCGAAGCGCGCCACGTCTTCGAGGTCCCAGCCGCGCAGCGTGCCCACCAGGAACCCGGCCACGAAGGCGTCGCCCGAGCCCGTGCCATCGACCACGTCCACCTCGTAGGCCGGAAGGCGCATCGCGCGCTCGGCGGTGCGCACGTAGCAGCCCTCTTCGCCCATCTTCAGTCCGACCGTCTTCACGCCGTGGTCCATCAGCACCTGCGCGACCTTCTCCGGCTCAGTCTCGCCGGTGATCTCGACCGCCTCGGCCAGGCTGGGCAGGAACATGTCGGTATGCGGCAGCACCGGCTCGAGCAGCTCCATCCAGCGGCCGGTGTCGTCCCAGACGGTGTCCAGGCAGGTCGTCGTCCCGGCCTCCTGCGCGGCCTGCATCACGCTCGCCGCGGGCTCGCCGTCGAAGCCGGGCATGACCAGCGCGCCGGCGAAGTCGAAGATCTCCGCCGCCGCCACCTGCGCCATGTCGATGTCCTCGGGCTTCATGGTGGCGTTGGCGCCGATGCAGTGCAGGAAGGTGCGCTCGCCGGCGCTGTCCACCATGATCATCGTCGCGGAGGTGCCCTGCTCGGTGGTGGTGCGGATGCCGCTGGTGTCGATGCCGTGCGCGCCGATCTCCTCGCGCACGAACTCGCCGAAGCCGTCGTCGCCCACCTTGCCCATCAGACCGGTGTCCACGCCCAGCTTCGCCAGCCCCAGCCCGGTGTTCGCCGCGCAGCCGCCCACTCCCAGCCCTATCTCATCGACGAGCATCAGCCGCCCGTGTTCAGGCTGGCTGTCGATCGGCCGGCCCCAGACGTCCGCGACCAGAATCCCGACGCACACTACCTGACTCATGTCCTGACTCCCGATGGTGTGTCATGGCACATCACCCGACGCGCCCACTCCCGGTATTCGCCGGCCCGGGGGCGGGGTCCTTCAGCGGACGTCATCTCCGCGCCCGGGTCACCGCGCCCAGCGGTTCCTCCACGCCGGCGCGCTGCAGCCACCCGCGCGTGCGCTCGATCTGCCGCGCCAGGCCCTCGCGGCGCTCCATCAGATGCTCCGGATCGGTGTTGTACGAATGCACGTTCATGACCATGTCCCAGTTGCGGTTGGTGAGCGTGGCGTTCGCCAGCCGCAGGCGCCAGAGCCTGTCCCCCACCTGGTGCTGGCCCGCGAGGCCGTTGAGGCGCTTGAGTATGCGCAGGTACTCATAGTCGTCGAGGGCCTCGCGCAGGAGCTTGAGTGCCAGCGACGGCTGCGGCTCGCGCAGCCGCTCGCCATCCTCGCCGGGACCCGCCAGGCAGTAGAGCAGCCCCGAGGCCACCTGCCCGCGCCCGAGCCTGGTGTGGTCGTCGTCATCGAGGAAGATGCGCCCCACTCCGTAGTCCTCCGCGATCCAGCCCAGCATGCGCAGGTCTCGCGGCGCGTTGCGCGCATCGGAGCGCCAGACCATCGTCTTCTCCAGCTCCTCCGCAAGGCGCGCCACCTCGTCGCCACCCTCCCAGCCGCGCGAGCCGACGTCGCCGCCCAGGCCCACCGCGGTCTCGGGCCAGACCGCCCACAGGCCCAGGCCGATGCCCGGCGGCGTCTCCTCCACATGCCGCCACGGCTCGATCGCCGCCACGCTGCGCCGAAGCTGGCGATCCCACAGCTCCTCCGGCACCCGTGCACCTGAAGGCACGTAGAGCGGAATCGGCCGCTCGCCCGTTACGTGCTCCCAGTGATCGAGCACATCGTCGAGCACGCCTCCCGGATCGCGCAGTCCTGCCAACTGCTCGGGCCGCGCGGCCGTGAAAGCGTCCCAGCGCACGCCCATCTCCCCCGCGCGCTCAGCCATGCGGTCGGCCAGCGTCAGCCCGAGCGCCCGGCCCTCTCCCCACCGCGTCATGTCCGCCAGCATCTCGCGGGGCATGACGCCGTGCGCCAGGAGTTCGCGCGCGAACAGCCAGTACTCGCCGGTGCCCAGCGGCGCGCGCTCGCCGTACCACAGTCGCGCGACCTCCTGAGAGTCGAAGCTCGCCGACAGCGCCAGTGATGGCTGCTCGGGCATCGCGAAGTCATGCACGGTCAGCTCGATCGGCAGCGCGACCCGCTGCTCACCATCGGTGGTCACGATCTCGCCGCGGTAGACGCCGGGCGCCGCATCGCGCGGGACCTCGATCTCCCACAGGACCGGCCCGGCCGCAACCGGCTGCTCCGGCGCCAGGCGATCGCTCACGGACGACCCGTCGGCCCACATGACCGCATACCAGCGGATGTCACCCACCAGGCCACCGGGCCCGGCCAGTGGCTCAGGATCGACGCGCACGCGCAGTCCGTCTTCGCGCGGGAGCACCACGAGCTGCAGGGCCTCGCTCTCCCCGCGCGCCGCGGAGATGCGCACCACGTCCGGCACCGCCATGCGGCTCTCGTGGCTCTGCAGGGGAACGGGCACCGTGTCGGACGCCGCGCTCACGCCCAGCCCCCATCGCGCCTCCGGCCAGCGCCGTGCCGCAATCTGCGGCGCCAGCAGGGACCTCGCGGTGGCCAGCAGGAACTCGTCGGCATACTCGATGCGCTCGCGGATCCCGACCCAGTCATCGAAGCTCGGAGCGGGCACCTCGGCCCTGCTCCGCAGATCCGCCAGGAAGCCCGGAAGCTCGTTGGCATGGCCGAAGGCCTCATCGCCCATCTCCGGCCGACCCGCGTCGGCGTAGACCCGCTCCCAGGCGCGCTCAAGCCGCCCGATCTCGCGCAGCGCCGTGCGCCGGTAGGGCTCGATGCGGTTGGGCCGGAAGCCCACGAGGTGTCCGTACTGGTGCACCTCGTGGAACGAGCCCACGCAGTCGGCGTGCGACATGCCCTGCTTCGAGACCAGGTCATTGCGGGAGAAGAGGATGCCCGCGATGTCACCGGTCGGCAGCGGCATGTACCCTGTCGGGTTGCCCTGCAGGTCGCGCTCTTCGTAGCTCTCCAGCGCCAGGCGGATCTCGACGATCCACGCGCGCTCGGCGAAGCCCGACTGCCACTCGCCGATGTAGTTCCAGTCGGTCAGCCAATTGCCGCCCGCCCGGAACCACTTGGAGTCGAAGACCACGTCATCGGGGTTGATGACAAACTCGTAGTAGGTGTCGTGATCGTGGCCGATGTCGAAGAAGATCTCCGCCGAATCATCGCGCCAGGCGAAGCCGTCGCGCAGGGCGATGTTCGAGACGAGCCGTCTCACGTCCGGCGTCTCGCAGCGGAAGGCGGCATACAGGTTGTCGTCGTCGTAGCAACACCAGACCTCGGTCGCCATGCGCGCGTCGCGCGGCTGGTTATACATGCGCCAGTACGGGTCGCCGATCGAGGCCGCGTCATCCCAGCAGGCATCCGAGAGTTCACCATCGATGACCGGCGGCACGCTCACGCGCGGGATGCGGTGCTGGTAGAGCGGAGTGATCTCGATGTCGTCCCACCAGCTCGTCATCCGCTCGGTTGTGCCGACGCAGTCGAGGACGATGCGCAGTGCATGGCGACCGTGCGGATCGCCCTCCGGGTTGACGCGCAGGTGCAGCGTCACCTGCTGCCAGCCGTCGGTGGGGCCCTCGACGACCTCGATGGCGTTGCGGCCATCGCCCCGGTAGTGGATGCGCATCTGCCCCTCGTTCTCGAGCAGCACCCACGCGGAGAACCGCCACTCGGCGGTCTCGAAGGTCCCGGGGATCTCGAAGGCCGGCTCGACCGCTTCGGTCGCCAGGGGTACCCGGCGCCGCAGCGACCACGTCCCACTGTGCGCCCGTCTGTCATCGAAGGCGGAGCCGAAGCGCGGGGTATCGCCGGCCCATTCAAGGTCGCCGGGCCTGCCGTCCAACACGAAGGGCCCCCATCCGTTGACCTGCGCCCCGCACAGGCCGACCGCCACGCACAGGATCGCCGCCACCATCGCCGCCCTGATCATCGCCCTCGCTCCTTCATCCCGCGGCCATGCGCTTGCTTACCTCGACCATGCGCAGGAAGTTCCGCCCCGCGTGCTCGGTGAAGGTCCCGGAGGTGGTGCCGCCGAGCAGGTAACCGTCCGGGCCCGCGGCCAGGATGCAGTCCTCGGCAAGCTGCTCGATGGTCTCCCCGTCCACCTGGTCGATGACCTCCATGTCGTCCAGATTGCCGAGCAGGCAGACGCGGTCGCCGATGCGCCGTTTGCACTCAGCCAGCGTGGTGTCGCCCCACGGCGGGCCCTCGAGCGGGTCCAGCGAGTCAATGCCGATGTCCGCCAGCATCTCCAGGAACCGGCCCATCGGCCCGTGGTTGTGATAGTGCGCCAGCGCCCCGTGCTCGTGCATGATCTCGACCAGGGGCCGGTCGAAGTCGAGCATGGTTGCGCGGAAGCCCTCCGGTCCGAGCTGCGTCGAGGCGAATTCGCCGCCGATGATGCGCCATGCATCCACCCCCCGGCGGCAGCACTCCTCGACCCAGGGGTAGCAGCGCTCGGCGGCCACGCGCGTCAGCTCCATGAAGGTGTCGCGGTCATCCATCCACAGCAGGTTGTAGTCGGTGGGCGACAGGAAGCGCGCGGGAATGCCGCCGGGGTTGGTCAGCCCCGCGCCGACCATGCCCTGCTCGCCGATCTGGTCCTTGCGCGCGAGGAAGGCGCCGACATCGACCTGCGGCGGCTCATAGGGGCAGGCCAGCAGCTTGTGCACATCGTCGGCGCTCTTGCAGAAGAACTCAACGTGCGCGCCGGTGATCTCGGTGCGCTGGAAGCGCGAGTAGAGGTCGCCATGCGGGGTCTCGATGACCGAGTAGGTCTTCCCGTCGCGCTCCTCGGTGCGCGTCTTCACCGCGGTGCCCAGGAACCAGTCGCCGCCGGCGATGCCCGCGCCGATGAACGGGTCGCACTCCCGGATGATGCGCTGCCCCAGCTCGCTGTCCTCGGGGATGCGCCCCAGCCCCCACGGTGTGACCGGGACACGGTCGGGCGTGCCCAGCGCCATCGCGCACAGAATGCGCTCTCGCGACGTCATCGGCCACCTCCTGCGTAGTAAGCGGGACGGGCCGCCGCTCAGGGCCGCCACAGGTTGCGTGGATCGAGAGTGCGTTCGGGCTGCAGCCACCTGGTGTGCCCATCGACGAAGCCGTAGTTGGCGCCGGTGCCGTGGCGGCTGATGGCGACCTTCTCCAGCCCGTCGGCGTCGTAGTCAACGCCGTGGGTCGCGTAGCGCGCGCCGTTGAGTTCGCACCACAGCACCGTCTGTGCCGGCCGCTCGATCTGCGACACGCACAGCGACGAACTCATGTAGCCCCCGACCTGCGCCAGGGCGAGGTTGATGCCGTAGCTGTGCGGCTCGCAGATGCAGCCGGGCGCCTGCCGGGGCGTCTCGTCGGTCGGGCACAGCAGGATCTGGCGGTTGCGCAGGTAGGGCTGGAGCGTCACGTCCCAGCAGATGGCGCCGCCGGCCGGACAGGGCAGCATGGCCGGGACGATGCGGTCGTCGTAGTCATCGGCGTAGAGCGTCGCCGCCATCCCCAGGTGATGCAGGTTCGACAGGCACGACACGCGCTCGCCGCTGCCCAGCGCCGCCTCCAGCACCGGCAGCAGCATGGCCGCCAGGATCAAGATGATGGTCACGACGACGATCATCTCGATCAGTGCGAAGCCCCGCATAAGTGCTTTCGGCCGGCGCGCCCGCATACCGGGCCCGTCCGCGCTGGGAACTGCGGCCATCGGTCCCGCCCCTCACAGCCGCCGACGCGCCAGGAACACCGCCAGCGCCGGTCGGCCCGTGCGGCCTGCGTGTTCCCCACCGCCGAGCACCTGACCTCCCGCGGGGCCGTGCGCACGTGTCGGGGAAAAAGCTCATGCGCCGGGAACAACACGGGGTGTCGGAGGTGTTGCAGCCTGTGAACTGATAGGAGACGCGCCCGCGGCGAGGATGCCTGCGGGCGTTCAGTCACGGCGCGCAGCGCGCGTTCGGGAGGTGGCGGACATAGCTCTCGCCATTCGCACCGAGAACCTGACCAAGATCTACGACGTGGGCTGGGGGCGCCAGCACGTCGGGATCGAGGAGCTGAACCTGGAGGTCGAGACCGGCCAGATCTTCGGCCTGGTGGGGCCCAACGGCTCGGGCAAGACCACCACGCTCAAGCTCCTGCTGGGCCTGATCTTCCCCACCAGCGGCGCCGGCGAGGTGCTGGGCGAGCCGATGGGCGACCCACGCTCGAAGAACCGCGTGGGCTACCTGCCCGAAGGCCCGTACTTCTACGAGCACCTCAACGCGCCCGAGCTGCTGCGCATGTACGGCAGTCTGTTCGGCATGGGCGGCGCGGCGCTGGACGCGCGCATCCAGGAGCTGCTCGAGCTGGTGGACATGTGGGACCGGCGCGACTACCGAATCGCCGACTACTCGCGCGGTATGCTTCAGCGCGTGGGCGTGGCCCAATCGCTGATCAACAACCCGGACCTGCTGTTCTTCGACGAGCCCACCTCGGGCCTCGACCCCATCGGCGCCAAGGATATCCGCGAGGTCATCCTGCGCCTGCGCGGCGAGGGCAAGACGGTGTTCCTGTGCTCGCACCTGCTCAAGGAGATGGAGCCGATCTGCGACAACATCGCCATCCTCAGCCGCGGCCGCCTGGTCACCGAGGGCTCGGTGGCGGAGCTGCTGCGGGGCGACAGGCTGCGCTACCGCCTGGAGCTGCGCGAGCCGGACGAGGAGCTGCTGGCGAAGCTGCAGGGCAACGCCGAGGAGGTCCTGTGGCTCGAGGAGACCTGTCGGCTGCTGTTCGCCGACCGGCAGGCCGCCTTCGATGCCGCCGCGCAGGCTGAGGACGAGGGCGGTTACGTGCTGGCCGCCGGCCCCGACCGGCGTACCCTCGAGGAGGTCTTCATCGATGCTGTGGGAGAGGTGTCTGTAGATGCGAGCGATCTTTAGAGTCGCCCGCGCCACCTACTACGAGGGCTGGCGCAAGCGCTTCCTGAACGGCATCCTGGTCTTCGCCATCCTGATCATCGGCTCGTCCTGGGTGTTCACCTACCTGCAGCCCGGGGCCGAGCTGAAGATGCTCATCGACGTGGGATTGGGGTCGATTCGGTTCTTCGGCATGCTCATCGCGGTCTTCCTGGGCTCCAGGCTGGTCCCCGATGAGATCGAGAAGCGCACCATCTATACGTTGCTGTCCAAGCCGGTCACGCGCATGCAGTTCCTCCTGGGCAAGTTCTTCGGCGGCCTGGCCACCGTGGTCAGCAACATGGCGCTCATGGGCCTGACCTTCTACATCGTGTTCATGATCAAGGCGCCGCAGTTCGCCCAGCCGACCGAGGACAGCCCGGCGTACAAGATGGAATTCATGTACGAGAACATCGCCAAGGCGGTGCTGCTCAGCTTCTTCGAGATGGCCGTGGTCATGGGCATCGCGGTCGTCGCCTCGGTCGTGTTCTCGTGGATCCTGGCGGCGATCTTCAGCTTCTTCGTCTACTTCACCGGCCAGATGAGCGAGTTCTTCGGCCATCTCGCCGACCCCGACACCGGCGCCAGCCCGGTCGCCCGGGTGGTGCTGCTCACCGTCTACCGCGTCCTGCCGCACTTCGAGAACTTCGACGTGCGCGAATCGATCCTGACCGACGTGCCGGTGATCTGGTCCTACGTGGGCATGACCATCGGCATGGGAGTGCTGTACATCACCATCGTGCTGGCACTGGGCTACCTGTTCTTCAACCAGCGCGAGGTGTGACGCCTGACCGCCGCTCGCCCGCACGCCAACGTGCAGTTCACAGAGTGATTGTATGAGCAGATCAGCTCAGAAGCTGGTGGCCTGGATCGTCCTGATCGGCGTCTTCATTGGACTCCAGCCCCTCAACGATGCGCTCAGCTACAACCGCCTGGTGCTGGGCTACGCGCGCCCGACACCGGTCACCAAGGTGCTGCAGTTCGACGCGCCGGCCATGACCGGCATCATCGTCGGGGCCATGATGGGCGGCTTCCGTGAGGTGGCGGCCTCCATGCTGTGGATGAAGACCCACAGCATGTGGCACTCGGGGGAGGGCACCAAGTGGGATCACCTGAGCCTGATGCGCATGACCACGCTGCTCGACCCGCACTGGCTGGAGCCGTGGCGCATCACCGCCTGGCACTGCGCCTACAACCTCTATGTCGAGACCGACGACCCGAAGGAGCAGGCGCGGCTGCTCGACATGGGCGTCAACGTGCTCAAGGAAGGCATCTCCTGGAACCCCGACCGCTTCGAGCTGTACTTCGAGTTGGGCTGGACCTACTTCGACAAGATCCGCGACTACCCGGAGGCGGCGCGCTGGCTGGCGGCGGCGGTGCGCTTCGAGCACCCCGAGCACATCGAGCGGCTCATCGCCCACGCCTGGGAGCGCCTGCCCGACATGGAGAAGGCGCTGATGTGGTACGACTACTGCATCAAGCGTCGCCCGTCTGATCACACCGCCAAGGGCGCGACCATCACCATCCGCGAGCGCTACATGCCCGCCGAGCGGCTCGTGCAGCAGCGGCGCTACGACGAGGCGGCCGAGGCCGTGCAGCAGTACCTGTTGGTCTACCCCACCTCGACGCTGGGCCTGCACATGATGGGCTACGTCTACGAGCAGGCGCACGATTACGAGAAGGCGCTGGAGTACTGGTCGCTGGCCGCCGAGACCCTCGCCCTCAACCACTACGCGCGCTACAAGGTCGCGGAGCTGTGCGAGCGCCTGGGCTGGCCGGTGCCCGAGTACGCCAGCCACATCTACATGCGCGAGCAGGAGCTGCGAAAGGAGATGGCCGTCACTCACGAGGTGAACTGAGCCGCTCTGCCCGGTGACGGAGGAATCGCACCTCCGCGCGGCCAAGGGACCGCCATCCCAAGCCCGCGGAGGTGCCTTCGTGTTGCGCATGGCATTCCTGCTTCTGCTTGCCGTAAGCGCTGCCGCCTGCCACGCCGCGCCACTCGACGCCGCCTGGTCGCGTGAGCGCCCCGAGGGCGGGGGCTGGGTCGCCGAGGGCGGCGCATTTTTCCCCGACGCCGAAGGCTTCGTCACCGTGAGCCGCGGCGCCCCCCACCACGCACGCATCTCGACCACCATCGAGGCCGACCTGTCGGCGACGCCGTGCCTGCAGATCGAGGCCGGCGGCGCGGCCGCCCAGTGGCGCCTGACCGCCCGCGCGGGTGACGGCCCGGAGCTGGTGGTCCTCGATCGCCAGGTGGCGGGGCTGGCTCGGCGGAACGTCGCGGAGCTGCTCGGCGCCGACGGCCCGACCTCGCTCGCGCTCCATCTGCACATCTGGGGCTGGGGCGATGGCTCGGCGCAGTACGTGCGCCTGCGGCCGTCGCTGGTTGCGGCGGAGCCCGACGCTGATGCCCGCGAGCTTGTGGGCGAGATGGCGACGCTCGATGCCCGCTGTCGGCGTGACGGGGAGGACATCCATCGGCGCGTCGAAGAGCACCCGCGCCTGCGCTTCAGCGAGAACAATCGCGAGCGGTGGCGGGAGTTCGCCGCCGAGCACCCCGAGTGCGCCCAGCCGCTGGCGACGGTCATCGACGAGATCGAGGCGCGCAAGGGCGAGGAGCCATACGTCTTCACCGCCGAGACCTATCGCACGCGCCGTCCCGCCTACGGCGCGCACCTGCTCTCGGTCCGCCCCCCCGAGACGCCCGAGATGCTCCCCGGCCAGGGCGGCGACCCCTTCCCCGGCATGGCCGTGGAGACCGCATGGCGACAGCTCTACTGGCACGACTTCTCCCACTGGCTGATCGGCGCCGCGCTCTCGGATGACCCGGTCTTCGTCGAGCAGGCGCAGCGCTGGGCCCTGGCCATGGCGCGCTGGCGCTTCTGGCTGCGGCCCGACTACATCTACTTCGACTTCGGCGCCTCCTACCCCCTGCAGTGCCTGTGCTCGGCCTACGACATCGCCTTCGACGCGATGTCCGAGGCGGAGCGCACACAGGTGCGCGCGGCCATCGCGACTCTCGCCGACGGCCTCTACACCAACACGATCTCGGGCCATGGCTCGATCTACAACGACCTGCGCGGCAACCACACCGCGGTCACCATGTGCGGGCTGGGCATGGCCGGGCTCACGTTGCTGGGCGAGGACGAGCGTGCGCCGAAGTGGGTGGCCCTGGCCGAGCGCTTCATGCTCGACTGCTTCGAGCTGCACACCTCGGGCGGCTGGGTCGAGTCGCCCAGCTACGGCGCCTACGGCGTCAGCGAGTGGGTCCGGCTGGCGGAGATGATCCGCAACGTTACCGGCGAGAATCACCTCGATCACCCGTTCCTGCGGCGCTTCGCGGAGTTCCAGCTCCACGTGGCCGACTGGGACGGCCGCGACCTGGGCTACAACGGCGGTGGCGCCGGTGAATACTGGAACCAGTGGGTCTTCCTCGCGATCGCGCGCGCCTTTCAGGACCCGCGCTTTCAGTGGCTCGGCAAGCCTGATCCGGAGATGCCGATGCCCGGCGGCTACGGCGACACCTTCTGGTGGATCGACCCCGATTTGCCCGCGCAGCGCCCGATTGAGACCAACACCGGCCGGCACTTCGCGGACATCGGCGTGAGTGTGTGGCGCAGCGGCTGGGACGAGAACGCCACCATCCTCCTGCACCACTGCGGGCTCAAGGGCCAGCACAAGGAGGAGAACATGAACCAGGTGACGCTCTACGCCCTCGGCCAGCGCATCCTGCCCGACGGCCTGGGCGGGCGTACCATCGACCACAACGTGCCGGTCATCGACGACCTGATCCAGAACAAGTGGATGTCCGGCGCGACGCTTGCCTACCACTGCGACCCGCGCTCGGGCTACTCGCTGGGCGACACGCAGAGCGCGTACTTCGGCAGCCGCCGGCAGGTGCTTTACCTGCGCCCGGATGTGATCGCGCTCATCGATGACCTGAACCTGGGCGAGCACGCCGACCGCACCGTGCGCTTCCTGCTGCACCCGAGCGGGGAGTGCTCGGTCGAGGGCGATGTGCTGACTGTGCGTTCGGGCACGATGGCGCTGCAGGCGCTGACGGTGCTGCCGGACGGGACGGTGCTGCCCATGGAGGTCGCCGCGCGTGAAGATCAGCGCCGCGCAACGCACGATGCGCAGGCGACCTTCGTGGGGCGCGGCGGTCTGCGCGCAGTCACCTTCCTGCTGATCTCGCCCACCACGGAGCCGCCCGTGCCGTCGGTTGCAGGCGACGAGCAGGGCCTGCACGTGGCGTGGGGCGAGGCCGAGATCGCGCTGGGCCTGGCGGCGGGCGAGATCGCGCCGGGGCTGTCGGCGAACGCTGACCTGTGGCTGGCGCGCCTGCGCGGCGGCGAGGCGCAGGCGGTGCTGGTGCCCGGCACGGACGAGCTGGGGGCGACGCGCACGCAACTCCTCACGCCCGCGGGCATGCTCAGCGGGAACCCGACGGTGAGCTGGGGAAGGGAGTAGCGGGCAGCCGTTTTCCCTCCTCCGTCCCCCATGCCCCTCGCGCGGGGGCCGTTGCGCTGGGCGAGCCCGGCCGGGCGGCACGGTACCGCCCGGCCTCGGTGTACGACTCGGGTCGGTCTCAGTCCCGCGACTTGGGCAGGTACGGGATCAGGCGCATCGCCAGATTGGGCAGCGGCATGCTCTGCAGCCACACGCGCCCGGGCCCGGTGATCTGGGCGAGGAACAGCCCCTCGCCGGCCAGGAAGATGTTCTTGATCCCCGGCACCATGGAGATGTCGAAGTCCACCGTCGGATCGAGCAGCGCCACGTGGCCCGGATCGACCTTCAGCGTCTGGCCCGCCTCCAGGTTGTACTCGACGATCTCACCGGCCAGCTCGAAGAACGCCGGTCCCGGGCCCGTGACCTTCTGCATGAAGATGCCCTCGCCGCCGAAGAATGCGGCCCCGAGCTTCTTGTGCATGTGCATCTCCAGGGTCACGCCTTCGGCCGCCACCATGAAGGCGTCGCGCTGGCAGATAAGCTGCTGCCCCTCCGCCAACTCCATCGGCACGATCTTGCCGGGCGTCTCGGTGGTGAAGGTGGCGAAGCCCGTGCCCGAGTTGCAGCGGTAGGTGGTCATGAACAGCGACTCGCCCGAGACCGCGCGCTGCAGCGCGCCCATCAGTCCGCCCTTCATGCCCGTATCCATGTCGATGTTCGCGGTCATCCACGACATCCCGCCCGATTCGGTATACACCGCCTCCCCCTGGTTCAGCGTGATCTCGACGCTCTGCATGACGGTGCCACGGATGGTGTATTCCATCGCCGTTCCTCCAGACCGACAGGGTACCGGCACGTGTCGGGTCGCGTGACCAGAGCCACCGGTCGTGCTACGCGCCTTGCACCGGATGGCCGCACTCCTTGCAGAACTTCGCCCCCGGCTCCAGTGGCTTGCCGCAGTTGGCGCAGAACTTCGGCGCATCCTGTGCCTGCGCCTGCGTGGGTGGCGCGGGCTGCGGCGGCGATACCCTGGGCGCCGGCGCGGCGTCGGCAGGTCGCGACGCCTCAGGGGTCGGCATCGACGGCTGCGGCGTCGGCGGCACCGGCTGTGCGGG
>JALGVA010000323.1 GCA_029820295.1 Candidatus Zipacnadia bacterium | reverse complement strand
TGCTCGGCGGAGCCCCTGAGCCGACACGATCTGGGGCGCACGGTCAAGTTCAAGATCCTGGTGGACAAAGTGATGCAGCCGGTGGCAGGCTGGCATACCGAGGAGTGGATGGTGCGTGAGTGCGCCGAAGCGGGCTTCAACGTCTACTCGCCGCGGCGCGCCAACGACCTGGACGAGGTGCGGCAGGTGACGCAGTGGTGCCAGAAGTACGGCATCCTGCATCTGCCGTGGATGCGGGGGACGTTGTCCGCCAGCCTCAGTGACGCGAACGCCGACGGCAAGCGCATGGTGTGGGAGTCCGGGCTTGAAGATGAGCTGTGGAGCCCTAACTCCGACGAGTTCTGGGAGTGGACCAACGGGCTGATCATCGAGTACGCGAAGATCAGCGCGGAGATGCCGGCCCTGTTCGGCGTCTTCCTCGATTACGAGAACTACGCCCTGGGACCCAACGGGTACTCGCTGTCGTACGATGATCTGATCATGAGCAACTTCGCGCAGGAGAAGGGGATCCAACTGCCTGAGCTGGCCCTCGACGAGCGCGCGGACTGGCTGCGGGCGCAGGGCCTGCACGATGAGTTCGAGGCCTTCCAGATCGCGCACTGGCGCGAGCGCTGCCGGACGTTGCGCGAGGCCGTGGATGCCATCGACCCGACCTTTCAGTTCTGCATCTACCCGGCGCCCGGCACGCTGTTCATGGTGGAGGCGACCTACCCCGAGTGGGCCACGGAGCAGGCGCCACTGATCCTGGCCGATGCGGTCACCTATGGCCGCTCGACGCTGCTGCCCCACGCTGAGGCGCTGGAAGCCAACCGCAACGCGCTGCTCGAGCGGCAGCGGTTCGCGGAGGAGACCGGCATCCCGATGTTCTACACCGGCGGGATCGACCCGGCGGTCAAGGGCGCCGACCCCGAGTTCTGCGGGCGCAACGCGGCCATGATCTCCGAGATTACGGACGGCTACTGGATCTTCTACGAAGGCCCGGAGTATACGGGCACACATCCGGAGTACTTCAAATGGTTCGCGGCGGCGCACGAGGCCATCGACGCAGGCGACTGGCAGTGGGCATGGCAGCCGCGCGAAACGCCCGACACCTGGGGCCTCGATGAGCTTGTGGTGGAGCACCCCGAACGCAAGCAGCTCGTGGTCTACGGCGCGAAGAGACCGTTCATGCAGATGCTGCAGGCCAACGAGGAGTATGAGGTCCACTGTCAGGTCGTGCCACCCGGCTTCCGGATCGAGCCGCTGGCGCACCGCGTACTTCGAGCCATCGCGCTCCTCCAGCACCACGGTCAGTGGTGCCGCACATTCCGCCTTCACGCGCAGCCCGATCTGCGTGCAGTCTGCCAGGTCGAGATAACCCACCGCCGCCACGAACCCCGCCCAGCGATAACCCTGCTGATCGTAACCGACACGCAGCGCGGACGGGTCCTCGCCATCCGGGCCCGTGGTCAGTTCAAGGTTCGGGCCGCCAATGGGCAGGCAGCGCAGCGGGTCGAGGTCGAAGTCGTCGATGATGATCTCGCCCTCGGGCCCCCGCCTCGAGCGATGCGGCGCCAGCCGCTCGCTGATGGTGACGTCATCCAGCCACATTCGCTGCTCGCCCTGCTTGATCCCCAGCGATTTGCCCGCCTCGCCCGGCAGATTGCTGATGTCGGCCACCACGATGGCGCTGATCTGTCCCACGTCCAGGCGCCCGTTCTCGTCCTCCGACACTTCCGAGAGCATCAGCTCGTCGAGGTCCACGGCCAGATCATGCCAGCGCCCGCCCGGCGTGTACATGTAACCCTGGTACTCCGAGCCATCGCTCTCCCTGACCGCGTACATCAGTGGGGAGGCCTCCGACATGCGGATGCTCAGGGATAGCGACCTGGGCCGCCCCGCCAGTGCCACCGGCCCCAGCTCGAGAAAGGCGAGCTGACCATCCAGCGCCGTCCAGGTGAGCTGCAGCGCACCGGCGCCATTGCGCACCAGGTCGGCCTCGTGCACAATCGACAGCACGGCTTCGTGCGCCGTGCTCCTCCAGCA
>JALGVA010000322.1 GCA_029820295.1 Candidatus Zipacnadia bacterium | reverse complement strand
TCTACGTCTTCGGCGCGTCGGACAATGAGCACCGCAACCTCATGCCCAACCACCTGCTGCAGTGGGAGATGATGCAGTGGGCGCGGGAGCAGGGCTGCACGGTCTACGACTTCCGCGGGGTGACGCGCGAGGTCGATGGCGAGCCGGTCGGCGAGCTGGGCGGCCTGAACCGCTTCAAGAGAGGGTTCGCCGCCCGGTACATGGAATACATCGGGGAGTACGATCTGGTCTTCTCCCCCCTGTGGTACCGGGTCTACACCACCGCCCGGAGCCTGCGGGGCGGATAGCACCAAGCCGCCGCACGACCGGTGGGCACATGATGCGGCCGACCCCGCGGGTCGGCCGGGGTCGTCTCGTGACCGGGGCGAAGGCGCGGCGAAAACGAGGGGACTGCAATGCGTGAGATGATCGAGGAGATACTGACACAGGCCCGGTCGCGCGGCGCCGACTTCGCCGACATCCGGATCGCGAACGGCCAGGGCACGTCGATATCGGTCGAGGATGGCCAGGCCGACAAGATCCACTCAGGCGAGAGCTCGGGCGCGGGCCTGCGCGTCCTCGTGGACGGCGCCTGGGGCTTCGCGCCCACGAACCTGGTGACGCGCGAGGAGCTGCGCCGCTGCCTCGACGACGCGCTGGCCATGGCGCGGGCGGCCTCCGGCCATGTCACCGACCGGGGCATGGTTGCCGAGGTCGAGCCGGTCGAGGCGCAGGTGGACAGCGACGCCCGGACGGACCCGCGCGAGGTCCCGCTGTCCGATCGCGTCCGGCGCATCTTCGAAATCGAGCGGGTCGCCCGTGAGCGCGATGAGCGCATCGTCAACACCACCGCCGGCTATCGCGACGCCGCCGGCACGCTGACCATCGCCAACAGCTTCGGCACCTGGATCGAGCAGGAGGCCACGCGCTGCTCGGTGCGCGTGATGGCGACCGCCCAGAGCGGGGACGTGCGGCAGTTCGCCACCGAGAGCGAGGCAGGGCCGCGCGGCTACGAAATCATCGAGGAGATCGACCCGGAGGCGTGGGCCGGCGGCACGGCCGACAAGGCGCTGGCGCTGCTCGACGCCGCGCCGGCCCCGGCGGGCACCTTCGACGTCATCATCGACCCGCGGGTGTGCGGACTGCTGGTGCACGAGGCCTTCGGCCACAACGCCGAGGCCGATGCGGTGTGGGCGGGCGAGTCCATCCTGGCCGGCCACGAGGGCGAGCAGGTCTGCTCGGAGTTGGTGACTATCGTCGATGACCCGAGCATCGAGGGCATCAACGGCTCGTTCCGCTACGACCACGAGGGGGTGCCCGGCCGCCGCCAGGAGATCATCACCGGCGGCGTGCTGCAGGGCTATCTGCACAGCCTCGAGACCGCGGCGCGCCTCGGCGCCGAGCCCAACGGCCGGGCGCGCGCGCAGAGCCATCAGGACGAGCCGCTCGTGCGCATGAGCAACACCTTCATCGAGGCCGGCGATGCCACGCTCGAGGAGATGATCGCCGACACCGAGCGCGGACTGCTGCTCAAGGGCGCCTACTGGGGCTACGTATTCACGGCCCGCGGGCAGTTCACGTGCAACGTCGAGAACGCGTGGGCGATCGAGGGCGGAGAGCCCGGCCAACACTACCGCAACGCGTCGTTCGCCGGGCTCACCATGGAGATGCTCTCGCGCGTGGACGCGGTGGGCGACGAGATCAGCTTCGACCTCGGGGGCATGTGCGGCAAGGGCGGGCAGAGCATGTACGTGGACGCCGGCGGCCCGTATCTGCGCATCCGCGACATCGTGGTCGGCGGTCAGCAAGCAGCGGGGAGTGGACAGTGATGAGCGAGCTTCTGGACCTGGCACAGGCGGCGGTTGAGGCGGCGCGCGCGGCGGGAGCCGACTGGTGCGACGCCTACTGCGCCGACGTCACCGAGATCTCGGTCGATGTCGAGAAGAGCAGCATCAACAACTGCGCCACCATCCGCGATCAGGGCCTGTCGGTGCGCGCCTACACCAATGGCGGCCAGGGCTTCGCGAGCGTGCAGCAGCCCTCGGCGCA
>JALGVA010000321.1 GCA_029820295.1 Candidatus Zipacnadia bacterium | reverse complement strand
TGGTGCTGGGCCACGAGGTGGCGCTGACCATCGTGCAGGTGGGCGAGCACCGGCGGGCCGACTACTCGGTCGGCGACCGTTTCGTCGTGCAGGCCGAGATCTACTACCGCGGCGAGAACCTGGCATTCGGCTACGCGCTGCACGGCGGGCTCGAGCAGTTCGCGCGCATCGGCCCGCCCATCCTGGACGGCGACGACGGCTGCTACCTGATCCCGATCCCCGACGACATCGGCTACTCCGAGGCGGCGCTGGCCGAGCCCTGGGCGTGCGTGGTGTGCGCCTTCCGGGTCGAGACGCGCAGGTCGATCAAGGAGGGCGGCGTGGCGGCCGTGGTCGGCGGCGAGGGCTGCCGCGAGAGCTTCAGCGCGGGCAGGCTGGCCGATGGCCCGGCGCCGTCGCTGATCGTGATGCTCAACCTGCCGGCCGCTATCGAGAACCAGCTCCAGACGGCCAGCCAGTACGGCGTGCGGATTGTCAGGGCCGCCAGCGAGGACGAGCTGGCGGGGATTGCGGCCGAGCGCGGGGGGATCGACGACCTGGTGCTGCTCGACCCGAGCGCCGACCAGGTCGAGGCGCTGGCCGAGCTGCTGGCCGATGACGGTGTGCTGTGCCTGATGACCGACAAGCCGCTGGAGCGGCCCGTGAAGGTCGATGCCGGGCGCATTCACTACGATGGCACGCGCTACGTGGGCGCCTCGGGGCCGGACGTGGGCGCGGCATACGGGGCTACGCGCTCGGTGAAGCCGATCAAGGGCGGGACGATGCTCATCGCGGGCGCGGCGGGGCCGATGGGCCAGATGCACGTGCAGCGCGCGCTCGAGCACCCCGACGGGCCGTCGCTGGTGGTCGCCACGGACATCGACGACGACCGGCTGGCGACGGTGCCGGAGCGCTACGGCGCGCTGGCGGAGCGCAACGACCGCACGCTGGCGACCGTGAACCCGCTGTCGATGGACCCGGACGCGGTCGAGGAGCAGATGGCGCAGTTCGCGCCGGACGGCTTCGACGACGTTGTGGTCCTGGTGCCGGTGCCGGCCGTGATCGCCGCGAACGCGGGCTACCTGGGCGAGCGCGGCATGTACAACGTCTTCGCGGGCGTGGCGCGCGGGACCATGGTCGAGATGGACGTGTCGGACGTGGCGCTGCGGGGCGTGCGCTACACGGGCACGAGCGGCTCGGCCATCGAGGACCTGCGGAGCACCATCGGCATGACCGAGCGCGGCGAGCTGGCGCCCAATCGCGCCGTGGCGGCCATCGGCGGCATAGCGGCGGCGTGGGATGGCCTGCAGGCGGTGCAGGAGAGCGAGCTGACCGGCAAGGCGGTCATCTACCCGCACGTGTCCGACCTGCCGCTGACGCCGCTGGAGGACCTGGCGGCGGTGGAGCCGGAGGTCGCCGCGCTGCTCAGCGAGTCCGGCGCGTGGACCAAGGAGGCGGAGGCCGAGCTGCTGCGCAGGCACGTGCGCGGCTGTGGCGAGCCGTGCAGGCACCTTGCGGGCAAGGTCGCGCTGGTCACCGGCGCGGCGCAGGGCCTGGGCAAGGCGCTGGCGCAGCGGCTGGCCGAGGAGGGCTGCGACGTCTGCATCGCCGACATCAACCTGGAGGGCGCCGAGGGGGCCGCAGCCGGGATAGGTGAGCGTACCGGACAGCGCGCCATCGCGTGCCGCATGGATGTGACCGACGAGGAGTCCGTGGCCGCCGGCATGGCCGCCTGCATCGAGCGGCTCGGCGGCCTGGATGTGGTGGTCAGCAACGCGGGCATCCTCATCGCGGGGGACACGACCGAGTTCGACGTGGCGCAGTGGCGCAAGGTCATCGAGGTCAACCTGGTGGGCTACTTCATCGTCGCCAAGCAGGCGGCGAAGGCCATGTTGGCGTCGGGGGCGAAGGGCGCGATCGTCCAGATCAACTCCAAGTCCGGGAAGAAGGGCAGCTTCAGGAACTCGGCCTACGCCACCGGCAAGTTCGGCGGCATCGGGCTGACCCAGAGCCTGGCGCTGGAGTTCGCCGAGGACGGCATCCGCGTGAACGCGGTGTG
>JALGVA010000320.1 GCA_029820295.1 Candidatus Zipacnadia bacterium | reverse complement strand
CTGGTACAGCTCGGGGTGCCGCTGGAGTCGGTGCTGCGCGCGATGGAGATCGCCGGCCAAGTGGGGACACGTGTGCTCTTCGACCCGGCCCCGGTCTGCGGCAGCCTGGACGCGATGTGGCCGCACACTACCATCGCCACGCCCAATGAGACTGAGGCCGAGGCGATCATCGGGACGCCCGTGACCGACCTGGCGAGCGCCGCCGCGGCAGCCCGGTGGTTCCGCGAACGCTGCGTCGAGATCGCGGTCATCAAGCTCGGGGCGCAGGGCGCGTTGGTGCTCGACGATGACGGCGCGCGCCTTGTGCGGGGCTACACGGTCGATGTGGTGGATACGACGGGCGCGGGGGACGCCTTCGCGGGGGCGCTGGGGGCGCGGCTGGCCGAGGGCGCGCCGGTCGAGGAGGCCCTGGCCTTCGCCAACGCCGCGGGCGCCATGGCCGCGAGCCGCTTCGGCGCCCAGCCGAGCCTGCCCCGGCGCGACGAGGTCGAGGCGCTGATGGCCGAGCAGGAGGCCAGCGATCGCGTGGTGTCGCTCTAACCTGATACTGTGGTGCGGGCGCCCCCGCCCGCACGCCGTTGCCTGGGTGAACTGAACGAGCCGCCGGCGCGTAGCCGACGGCTCGTTGGGTTCTGCTCGCGATGTGTAACTACTCGCGCTCGTAGGGCTGGAGCTTGCTGTCGATCATGGACTTGTGGAAGCGCGGGAAGGCAGTGAAGCCCGTGTCCAGCTCGCGGGCTCGGCCGGTGAGCAGCGGCCTGCAGTAGGTCACGAACTCCTCGGTGACGTCGTTGCCCTCCTCGTTGATCCACTCACGCGGGACGGCCTTGGACGCGCCGGCGACGGTCATCAGTGAGGTCGCGCCGCACTCCCACTGGTACGGGTCATCGTTCTCGCGTTCGATGGTGACCATGATGTCGGTCTGGCCCTCGACGGCCCACTCCACGGCGGCCTTGCCGACCGCGTAGGCCTGGTCCAGGTCCACCTGGCTGGCCGTGGCGGCGAAGCAGCGCTGCAGGTTGCCCAGCTTGTCGTTGCGGGCGCGCACGCCCGTGCCCTCCTCCACGACGTCGCCGAGCCACTGCGCTACGCCGCCCAGGCGGGAGTGCCCGAACTCATCGACCTTGTCGGAGGTGGTCGCCTGATCCTCGCCCGCGAACGCGAAGCCCTCGGAGACGGCAATGACCGCGAAGCCATGCTCGTCGTAGACGGCCTGGACGTCGCTGATGAGCTGGTCGCGGGTGACCTGCACCTCGGGCAGGTAGACCAGGTGCGGCGGCGCGTCCGGCTCGGGCCGGGCGGCGGCGGTGGCGCCGGTCAGCCAGCCCTCGTGGCGCCCCATGACCTCGACGACCTCGAGGGTGCCGAAGGCCTCGGCATCGCGCCCGACGTACCGGCAACAGGAGGCGGCGTAGCGCGCGGCGCTGCCAAAGCCGGGGCAGCAGTCGGTGACCACGATGTTGTTGTCAATGGTCTTCGGGATGCCGATGACGCGCATGTCCCAGTCGCTGCTCTTGGCCAGCTCCGAGACCCGGTGGCAGGCGAGCTGGGAGTCGTCGCCGCCGGTGTAGAAGAAGTAGCGCACGTCATGCGCCCTGAAGACCTCCAGCGCACGCTCGAGGTCCTGGTCGGTTGGCTTCAGGCGGCACGTACCCAGGCCCGCGGAGGGCACGAGCCGCATCTCCTCGACGAGATCGGGGTCCTCGCGGAAGAGGTCGCAAAGCTGCTCGTTCAGCACGCCGTCCATGCCGTGGAGTGCGCCGTAGAAGTGCGTGATTTCATCGAGGTCCCAGGCCGCCTGGATAGCGCCCACCAGGCTGGCGTTGATGACGATCGTCGGACCACCGGACTGACCGATGATCGCGTTGCCCGTACGTGACATGCTAAGGTCCTCCCTGCATGAATCTGTAATCCGGTCTCCAGCGTCGGGTGTGCTCGAAGTATAGCATAGCGTCCCCGGCCGGACAAGCCAAGCCCCGTGCGCCTGTGGCTGTGCGCAGGAGCCGCCTGAGAGGCGATTGCGGAGCACTCGCGGCGAAG
>JALGVA010000319.1 GCA_029820295.1 Candidatus Zipacnadia bacterium | reverse complement strand
GGTTGTTCTGGTTCCGCGGTCCCGGCGGCGAGCGCCTGCCGCTGACCGAGTCGCACGTGCAGGCGTGGATGAAGACGCACGGCCTACGCCCGAAGGACCTGCGCACCTGGCACGCCAACGTGCGCATGTTCGAGGAGCTGGAGAGGCGCAGCCTGCCCGAGGGCGAGAAGCGCACGCGCAAGGAGCTGCGCCGGATCATCGCGGAAGCCTTCGAAGTGGTGGCGGAGGAGATGGGGCACGACCCGGCGACCTGCCGTGGACAGTACGTGTTCCCGCCGCTGTGGCAGACGTGGCTGGAGAACGGTGGGCGCCTGGCGGTGGAGGAGCCGTTCGAGGCGGGCTACCAGCCGCTGCAGAAGGCGCAGGCCGAGATCGACGCCCGGCCCGGCGTATCGCCGGTGGAACGGCGCTTCCTCGCCTGGCTGGAGGCGTACGGCCGGCGCGTCGGCCTGCGCAAGGGGCAGTTGTCGTTCAGCTTCGACGAGACCAAGCATCCACGCTATCCGCAGGGGCACCCCAAGGGTGGGCAGTTCAGACCGTCCGGGGCGGCACGCAAGCCGGCGCAGGCCAAGCGGGCGCCGGTGAAGTCCGGGCTGCAACAGCCGGGCGACCACGAGGGTCGACCAGCCTGGGCGGCCCGAATGGAGAAGTACCAGTCCTGGAGCTACTACCGGGCCCTCGCCGAACGCGGGCCGCTCACGATGAAGCAGTGGCGGGAGGCATGGGAGGAGCTGCCGCACGGCCCTGACGAGCAGTTCCACCCCAGCTTCCCCGACACGCTGCAGCGCGTCGGCTTCGTGCGCAAGCGCCGCGACGGTCGCTACGTGGCCGTCGAGCACGACATCCCCAGCTACGCGGTCAACCGCTGGGTCGAGGAGCTGCGCGATGACGGCCAGGATGACGCGGCTTTCCTGTTGGAGATGATGCGCAACTGGCCGCGCAGGTTCCGCGGGCTGGACGAGATCGCGAGGGCGTCGGCGTCGCGATCCGAGCGCACGCTCGAGCTTCTCCTGGAGCTGGAGCGGCGCGGGTACGTGGAGCGCAGTCAGCGGGGCCTGATCGAGGATGGGGGGGACCCGGCGCAGGCGCAGTGGGCACTGGCACCGGGCTGGAACGCGGTTCAGGCGCCGGCAAGCCCGGAGGCCTCGCCAGCGGGCGAGCGGCCGGAGCCGCCGCCCGATCCCGGTCCGCCGCCGTCCAAGTGGAGCGAACGCGCCGGCTGGACCTTCGACCTGCTGGGGACGCGGGCCGCCGAGTGGCATCCGGTCGAGGTCACGGGCTTCCGCGAGGTCGAGGTGCCCGGCGAGGACGAGCCGGTGGCCGTGCCGGAGTTCAACCTGCCGAGCGGCTATCAGCCCGCGGCGTCACCCTTCAGGAACAGGGGCGCGGGCGAGATGAACTGCGAGCTGTGCGGGCACAGGCCGATCAAGCACGCCTACTATCTGCAGCACGACGGCAAGCGGCTCACGCTGCTCGTGGGCAGCGAGTGCGTCAACAAGTACGTGGCGGCGGAGTTGCCGCCCCGGCAGCGGGAGGCGGTGGAGCAGGAGATTCGCGCGGTCAAGCGCCGGTTGACGCCCGGCGAGGTGGCGACGGCGAATGAGCTGATGGCGGCGGGCATGTCCACAGCGACCGCGGTCACCGCGGCCACCAAGGCGAGCGCCGCCGAGAGGCGATTCGACCGCAAGTGCCCGCCACCGACGGACGAGCAGTGCCGACGGTGGGCGGCTGCTGTGCGCAAGCGGCGCAAGTTGATCGAGCGGCGCTACCGGCGCGGCGAATGGCTCGATGACGACGACTACCACCTGGTCAACAGCGGCCCGGCCGTGGTCATGGAGGGCGGGAAGAAGGCCTGGCAGTACACGCAGGGCCATGCCGATGAACCTGACCTGCGGCGCATCCACGAGGAGGCGCGCGCCGCCTACGTCGCCCAAGCGGTGGGCAGGGTCAACGACGGCGTGGCCGCCTACTACACGGTGCGCTCCGGTGAGCTGCTGCGGCAGCTGGACCTGGACGCGGCCCAGGCCGTCGAGCGCTGGAACG
>JALGVA010000030.1 GCA_029820295.1 Candidatus Zipacnadia bacterium | reverse complement strand
GAAGCTGGCCTACACCGCCTCGATCGAGCTGATCGTCGATAACCTCTACGCGGCGGTGCTGCAGGCTGAGACGGCAGTCCACGAGTACGGCGGCTTTATCCTCAGCTCGCGGCTTGACGGCGAGTGCGGCTTCGCCAGCCTGACCATGAAGGTCCCGACGCCCGAGGTCGGCAACGTCATCAACGCACTGGGGGCGCTGGGCTTCGTCGCGCACCGCGAGGTCACCGGCGAGGACCTGACGGAGGGCTACGTGTCCGCGCAGCGCCAGATCGCCGCCGCCGGCGAGCGCGCGCAGCGACTCGAGGGCATGGTGTGCGACATGGCGGATGACGAGCAGCGCGTGGCCGCCGAGGAGCACCTGGGCGCGGTCGAGGCCGAGGTCACGCAGGCGCAGGATCAGACCTGGGAGATCGACGCGCGCACCACGCTCGCGACCGTTTCGGCGACCCTGCGCCAGGGCGCGGGCGAGCCCCAGCCGGTCGGCGTCATCGCGTCCTTCATCGCGGCGGGACACAGCTTGTGGCACGTGCTGCGGGGCCTGGGCTCGGTGGCCGCGTGGGCGATCGTCTTCCTGCCGATCTGGGGCGGAGCCCTGGCGCTGGCGTGGCTGGGCCTGCGCCGCCTGGTGCGCCCGGAAGGCTCGTGATGGCCGGGCAGAACGACGGGCCGGTCAGGCGACTGTCCGGCCCCTGCGCTCCCTCGCCCCCCGAACACTCAACGCGTCGCGTTGGCCGCTGCGGATGGCCGCTTCAACGGCAACGGCCCCGCGCTGCCCGGTGATTGAGGGGCCTGCAGGCGGGTATCCTGCCATCAGGACGCAGTTCGCCCGAGGGGGTGCATGAGAATGCGCGAGCGCAAGCCGGCCGACCCGAGCGCCCGCCGACAATGGGCCGTGCTGAATGAGTTGGTCTTCCCCTGGGCCATCCCGGTCTTGATCGTGATTGCTTCCGTACTCCTCTACCCCTGGATCGTGCGACTGCTCCGGTGACGGGCAACGGCAGGCGGGCACGGGTCCCCGCCCTACAGCACGGGAGCGGCAGCCGCCGGGCGCCGCAGGTCGCGAACCTCCGTCCGGCGAAGTCCTCATCAACCCCGCCGACAGGAGGCCGCCCATGGTCCGCCCCGCGATCGCCCTCAGCCTCGCGTTGATCCCGACAGTCTGCTTCGCGCAGGAGCCGCTGCTGGTCGCGCCCTTCGATGGCGGCGATGAGGCCACACTGAACCTGGGCGCGCCGCAGCAGATCACCGGCTTCGCGTCGATGGGCGGACCGTATGTGCCCGGACTGTCCGGGCAGGCGCGCGAGCTGGGCGGCATCAACCGGCTCTCGTACTACCTGAACGAGGGCTTCTTCCCGCCGCAGGGGACGCTGGGCATGTGGGTGCGCCCGCAGGACTGGACGCCCGCGCACGCGCGACACTTCATCTTCTTCGCGCGCCTGTCGCTGGCGGACATCGAGCGCGACTACGTGCGCCTGATCCTCTACAAGCTCTGGGACACCGACGAGATCGCAGTGCTGGTGCAGAACACGCTCGTCACCGACCAGAGCACGCTGATCCGCGTCCCGGCGCCGGACTGGGAGGAGGGGCAGTGGCACCACCTTGCGGTCACCTGGGACGCCGAGACCTACCGCCTGTTCGTCGATGGTGAGGCGGCCGGCGAGGCCGCCGCGATCGCGCTGCCCGCCGAGGGCCGCTGGGAGCTGGCCATCGGCACCGCCTACCCCGGCTGGGGCTACCTCGGCGACGAGAAGACCGCCATCGACGAGTTCGCCATCTGGCCCGAGCCCCTGACCGCCGAGCAGATTCGCGCGCGCTACGAGGCGACGCTCGCCGGCGCCCGGCCCGAGGCCTTCGAGCGCCCCGTGCAGACCGGCCTGCCGGCCGTCGAGGGCAACCTGGCGCTGGCGGACGAGGGCGCGTGGGTGCTGGCCTCGTCCTTCGCCGATCTGGAGGCGCACTACCCGGACAACCTGATCGACGGCCGCGAGGCCAGCACGTGGATGCCGCTGACCGCGGGGGAGTCGCCATGGCTCGAGGTGCGCTGGCGGCTGCCGCGAACTGTGGACACCGTCATCGTGCGCCAACCAGCGTCCGGTCGATTGCGTGCGGTGTCGGCGTCCGTGTGGTCGTGGGTCGATGGCGAGTGGGAGCCGGCGGGCGTGCTCGAGGGCATCGGGCCGGACGCCACGGAGGTGCGGCTGTCCATTGAGGAGACGCTGACCGATCGGGTGCGCGTGACCGTGCAGGGCGCCGGGGCTGCCCCCGTGGAGCTGAGCACGCTGGCGGTCACTGGACCCGAGCAGTCGGTGCTCGAGCGCATGCCCCTCGGCGGACGGGCGCATGTTCAGGTGGAGCTGCGGCGGGTACGGGTCACGCCCGAGCGCGCGCGGCCCGGGGAGTGGGTAGAAATCAACGCGACCATCAGTCCGCGCGTGCTGCTGACCGAAGACTTCGTCTTCGCGCTGGAGGTGGGGGAGACGCCGCTGATACCCGGCTGGAGCGACCTCTTCGTGGCCGGACGCGCCGTCGGCCTCGGCGGTCCGCCGAACGAGTGGGTACCCGGCAGCGAACACACGATCTCGGCGGGCCTGCGGCTGCCGGAGTGGGCGCCCGACGGGCGGGTCGGCGTCCACCTGCGCGGGCGCGGGGCAGACGGCGTGGCGCTGGAGGTCGTCGATGCCGAGGGGCAGGTGTTGGAGGCCATCGCCGCGCTGACCATCGACCGTCTTGGCGGGGCGGCGGGCGCCGGAGTAGGCGGGGCGCTCCTCGACTTCCCGAACGGGTCTGCGCGCTGGTTGCTGGGCGATGAGCCCGCGCCGCCAATGGGCTGGGCGCTGAACATGCCCTCGTGGGACCGCTACCATCACTACTCCGCCACGGGGCTGCACGTGCACACCGCGAAGACGCTGCCGCTGAACTACGATGACACCCCCGGCCACTTCGAGCGCATCTGTGCCCAACTCGACGAGCGCATCACCGATGCGTTGCGCATCGACCCGAACGCGCTGTTCATCGTGAATCCTGACCTGCGACCCGAGGCCGACTGGCTCGAGCGCAACCCGGACGAGCGCCTGGTGACCGCTCAGGGCGCGCTCGGCCCGGTCTGCTTCTCGTCGGCGAAGTACACGGAGGGCGTGCACGACTTCCTGCGCCGTCTGGTGCGCTACGTTCACTCGCAGCCCTATGCCGACCACATCGTGGCGTGGCTGCCCTACGTCTGCGGCGCGCCTGACTCGGTGATGGGCGGGACCGAAAGCAACCTGTTCCAGGAGGATCGCTCGCTGCTCACTTTCGGCGACCACAACCCGCAGGCCATCGCGGACTTCCGCGAGTGGCTGCGCGCGAAGTACGCCGGCTCGGTCGAGGACCTGCGCGCGGCCTGGCATGACGCCGACCTGACCTTCGAGACCGCAACTCCCGAGGTCGGCGAGCTGGCCGCGGAGGGCGTCGATGGCGGTGTCTTCCGCGATCCGCTGGGGAGCGCCATGACCTTCGACTACGCCGAGTGGATGTCGGGCGTGGTCGGGCGCTTCAACTCGCAGCTCATGCGCATCGTCAAGGAGGAGGCCGGGCGCGAGGTGCTGGCCGGTACCTACTACGGCTACGACGTGGCCCACCTGCGCGGCTACAACACCCCCGGCGCGTGGCTGCAGAACAACAACTTCGACCTCCCCGAGCGCCTCCAGGACCCGAACTGGGACTTCTTCGCCGAGCCCACGCCCTACTCCAGCCGGCGCCCGGGCACATCCTACTACACCTCACACTCGGCGGACTCGCTGCGCCTGCACCGCAAGCTGTTCATGGGCGAGATCGACCACCGCACCTTCATCGCCGCGCAGAAGCAATACGGGCGCATGCGCTCCGAGCGCGAGACCCAGGCCGTCATGCGCCGCGACATGGCCGGGCTGATGATCGACGGTCAGGGCTACTGGTTCAGCGACTGGAGCCGTGGCGAGGGGCGCGAGAGCGTCGGCTGGTTCACCGATCCCGGAATCCTCAGCGCCATCGAGGAGGCGCACGAGGTGCACACGCAGACCATCGAGCGCCCGCGCGAGTCGGCGTCCCAGATCGCGGTCTTCACCAGCGGCCAGACGATGTACTACCACGATGTCTACCGCGCCGCACCCATCTACCACAACCTGATCCCGTACACGCTCTGGGAGGACATGGGACGGATCGGCGCGCCCTACGACATCTACTGCCTCGCCGACCTCGCCGAGCCGCGCGTGCGCGATGGCTATCGGCTTTACGTCTTCCTCAACGTCTTCTTCCTGCGCCCGGAGGAGCGGGCCGCCATCGAGGCGCTCAAGTCCGGCGGCCGCACGCTGCTGTTCTTCTACGCCCCCGGCTATGTGAGCCGCGAGGACGGGCTGACCGTCAAGGGCATCTCCGACCTGGTCGGCATGAACGTGGTCAGGCGCGCCGACCGGGAATGGATGGAGTACGCGACCGTGGCCGCCGATCATCCGGTGCTGGCGGGCGTCGAGCCGGGGACGAGCGTCAGGACCATCGCCTTCAGCTACGACCTGTCGGTGAAGCTGCACCCGCCCGAGTTCGGGCCGGTCTTCGCCATCGACGATCCGCAGGCGACCGTCCTGGGCGTCTACGCCGACGGCCGGCCGGCCTTCGCCGCGCGCGACCTGGGCGAGTGGCGCTCGATCTACTGCGCGGTGCCGCGCATGACCAGCGAGCTGCTGCGCGGCGTGGCGCGCTACGCGGGGGTGCACCTGTACTGCGACGAGGACGTGGTGCTCGATGCGGACAGCCGCCTGCTGATGCTGCACAGCGGCTGGGACGGCGACCGCACGCTGCAGGTGGCGCTGCCGCGGCCGATGAGGGTCACCGACGCGTGGACCGGGGAGGTGCTGGCGACCGACGCCGATCGCCTCGAGGTCGCGCTGCCCGAGTCAACCACGCGGCTGCTGTGGCTGGAGTAGCGCTACTTCGGCGTGGCCGCCTGGCCGGTCTCGGCCGAGACGTAGGCGGCCTCGTAGATAGCCACGTAGCGCCGCGCCTCCTCCGGCTTGACGATCAGCTCGACGCCTTCGTTGATGTGATCGGAGACGTTCTGGTAGAGTTCGGCGAGCTTCGTCTCGACGCACTGCACCTCGGTCACCGACGGCTGGCCCGCGACCTGGTGGTAGAGGCCGACGGTGCCGCCTCCACCGGATTCCTTGAGCAGCCCGCCCTTCTCGCCCAGCACCCGCCAGCGCGGCTTGGGCGCCCACGAGATGTTGCTGAAAGTCGCCTCCGCCCACATGCCCGACTCGAACTCGATCATGAGCTGGGTGTGCGTCGGCACGTCCATGATGTCGGTCCACACGCGGTGCTCGAAGTCGGCGAAGACGGTCCTGGCGGGCCCGCCGGCGATCAGGCACATCTGATCGAGCACATGCGCGCCCCAGTCGCGGATCTGCCCGCCGCCGTGCTTCTCCTCGCGCCGCCAGCCGCTCAGCGGCCGCGGGCCGGAGATGGCGCACTCGACCATGAACACCTCGCCGATCGCGCCCTGGTCGATGAGCCGCTTGACGGTGACGAAGTCACTGTCCCAGCGGCGGTTGTGGTAGACGGTCAGGACCACGTCATTGGCTCTCGCGGCGGCGATCATCGCGTCGGCCTCGGCGGTGGTCACGCACATCGGCTTCTCGGTGATGACGTGCTTGCCCGCCTCCATGGCCTGGATGGCGAGCGGCGCGTGCACATCGTGCGGTACGATCAGCGCGACCATGTCCACGCCGTCGTCGGCCACCACCTCGTCCATGCTCTCATAGGTCGGGACGCCCTCGGTCTCCTCCGCGAGCGCCCGGCGCTCGTCATCGGGCTCACACACCCCGACCAGCTCCAGGCCCGTGGTGTTGCGGATCGACTCAGCATGGTGGTGCCCCATCCCGAACGCGCTGCCGTAGCCGACGACGACCATCCTGACGCTCATGGTATCCTCCCGCACGGCGACTCTCCGGCACGCGTTGCTTGACCGCGCCGGGAGCGTGTGGTACAAGCTTCCGAGCCGACGTCGGTCACGGTTCGCCGCCGATGTGACGACACCTGCCGGAGGCGCATGCGCGTGCTTGGCAAGGCCGAGTGCACCACACCCGAGACGACCGGGAACCTGCGCCGCTGGCAGTGGCGCACGGTCGGCACCGTCTTCGCCACCTACGCCACGTACTACTTCTGCCGCCAGAACATCGCGGCGGCGCTGCCCGCGATGCAGGACGACCTGGGGCTGAGCCGCGCGGACCTGGGCCAGATCACCGGCGCGCTCTTCATCGGCTACGCCATCGGCCAGCTCATGTTCGGCGCGCTCAGCGACCGCCACGGCCCGCGCTGGCTGCTGCTGGGCGGCATGCTCGCCTCCGCGGCGCTCAACGTCAGCTTTGCGCTCTCCCGGCCCATCCTGCCCATGATGGTCATCTGGGGTCTCAACGGCCTCTTCCAGGCCACCGGCTTCCCGGCGACCACGAAGGTGATCGCCAACTGGTTCCCGCCCTCGCACCGCGGGCGCGTGTCGGCGATCCGCGGCGCCGATTACCCCACCGGTTCACTGCTGGTGATGCTGCTGGCGGGCTGGCTGGCGGGGAGCTACGGCTGGCGCTGGGCGTTCATCGTGCCGGCGGGGGTGCTGGCCATCTCGGCGCTGCACACCTTCCTGCGCCTGCGCGCCGCGCCCGAGGACGTCGGGCTGCCGTGCGTCGAGGAGCAGGCCGGCGGCGAGGCGGCGGAGGGCGGCGACAGCTTCAACGGCTGGGGCTACGTCTTCTCGATGACCGTGCGTAACCCGCGTATCTGGGCGCTGGCCATCGCCTTCCTGGGGCTGACCATCACCCGCTACGGCTTCGGCATCTGGGCGGTCACCTACATCACCGAGCAGGGCGCGAGCATCTCGCGCGCGGCGGCGATCAGTGCGGTCATGTGGCTGGGCGGCATCCTGGGCAACTTCGTGGCGGGCTGGGCGAGCGACGTGCACCTGGCGGGGCGGCGCGCCCCCATCGTGGTGCCGATGCTGGTCGCGCTGGCGGCGCTGAGCGCCATCTTTCCGCTGGTGCCGGTGAGGATGACCTGGCTGCTGGTGCTCTACCTCGCGGCCGTGGGCGCGTGCACCTACGCCTCGGACATGATGATCGTGCACACCATGGCCATGGACGTGGCCACCCGCAAGGCCGCGGCCAGCGCCGGCGGCTTCATCGACTTCTTCGGGGCGATCGGCTCTGCGGGCACGGTGGCGCTTACGGGCTACCTGGCCGACACCGCCGGCTGGGGCGCGGCCACCGCGCTCTGGGCCGCCGGCGCCACCCTTGCCGCGATCTTCGTGGCGACGCAGTGGAACTTCCGCGGCGGGGGCGGGAGGTGGATGTGAGGAAGCGATGAGTTACAAGCGAACGGCGCCTCCCCGGGTCCGAGCTGCGCTCGGCCCCCCGCCTCCCTTTCGCCCCACACGACGGGGGCGAGGGCGGGAGGGGGGGCGGCGGCCCGGACGCGGCGGGTTGGGCCGGTCAGATGCCGTCGTCGCCCCCTCTTCCGCCCGCGCGCGCACAGCACGCGAAAGGAGGGGGCAGCGCGACGTAAGTCGCGCGGGGGAGGAGCGCCGTCTACGGCACGAGCCGGCGCGCATTCCCCTCCATCACCGCGTCGAAGACCTCTGCCGGCAGGTCCATCGCGCGCAGCGTCTCGAGGTGCTTCGTGTCGAAGTTGTCCGTCCCGTACATCAGCTTGTTGCTGAAGTCGATCACGAACTGCCGCCCCCACTCGGGGTCGCGCGTGATGGCGTTGTGCCCTGAGCCGGCCGACAGGTCCGCGTAGAGGTTGTCATACTCGCGCAGCATCCGCGGCAGCCGTCCGCCCTCGACCACCGGGCCCTTCGGATAGGGCTCGAGCACCTCATCGGCGTCCCCCGAGACCTCCGCCCACCAGCCCGGACCGTGGCCGATGAAGATGGTGTCGGGGAACTGGTCCAGCACCGGCTCGAGGCGCTCGACGTTGGTCAGGTACCACTGGCCGCCCGGCTGCAGGCAGCGGTCCATGTGGAAGAGCACCGGCCAGCCCACCTCGGCGCAGCGCGCGTAGATGCGCTTGCAGTCGTCGTTGTCCACGCGCAGGCGCAGCTTCATCTCACCGAAGCCCCGGAAGCCGCGCTCGACGTAATAGTCGAAGCGCGCGTCGAAGTCGGCCTCGCGCGGGTCGATGCTGCAGAAGGGCACGAACATCTCCGGGTAGCGCGCCACCGCCTTCTCGACATCGCTCGTGGGCAGCTCGTACTCGCCGCGTACGCGCCGCCACCAGCTCTCCCACGCCAGCGCCCACACGCGGTCGATGCCGATGTTGCTGAAGTGCACGACCCAGTCGTCGATGTCCATCCCGTGCCAGCGCACATGGCAGTGCACGTCGGTCATGGTGGTGGCCTCCCAAATTGCCGGCTACCAGCGACCGGCCGCTTACCCCATCTCAAGTGGCGGGCTGATGATGACGCCCGGCTCCTGGTCGTCGAAGGTCCCGTGCGAGGGCGGGTCGAGGCGGACGCGCCGTCCGTCGAACTTCAGGCGTCCCTCGGCGAACCACTGGATGGCCTGCGGGTAGATGCGGTGCTCCTGCACCAGGATGCGCGCGGCGAGCGTGTCCTCGTCATCGTCGGGGAGCACCGGCACCGCGGCCTGGATGATGATCGGTCCGCGGTCGAACTCCTCGTCGGCAAAGTGTACGGTCGCGCCGGAAACGCGCACGCCGTACTCGGCGGCGTCGCGCTGGCCGTGCGCGCCGGGGAAGGAGGGCAGGAGCGCCGGATGGATGTTGAGCACCGCCCGGTCAAACGCCTCGAGCACGCCGGTGCCGATGCGGCGCATGTATCCAGCCAGGCAGACCAGGTCCACGCCGTGCTCGCGCAGCAGCTTCACGTGCTGGCGGTCGGCGGCGTGGAACCGCTCCGAAAGGTCCTTGCCGACGGGGACGACCTCGGTGGCGATGCCGTGGTGGCGCGCACGGTCAAGCGCTCCGGCATCCTTGCGGTTGCTGATGAGCACCGCGACGCGCGCGTCGATGGCGCCCGACTCGCAGTTGTCGATAATCGACTGGAAGTTCGTGCCGCCGCCGGAGGCGAACACGCCCAGCGTGATCTGCTCGGCCATCGCCACTCACCCTTCCGTATCACTGCGTAGGTCGGGCTTCCGGCCCGACGCCGTCGCTACCACGGCATCTCCTGGCTCAGATAGACCTGCGCGCCCCAATTCACGTCCTCGGGCAGCAGGAACAGCCCGCCGCCACCGGTGACCAGCCCGCCCGCCTGCATGGCGTCGAGGTAGCCCCGCTGCATCGTCGTGTCGCGTGGCGCGCGGCTCAGGTCCTCGGGGACCTCGTCGAAGATCGCCCGCGGCAGGCTCGTGTCGCTCAGGCCGATCGGGAAGAGGTAGACCTCGCGCTGGAAGCGCACCAGGTTCGAGGTCTCGGGCATGAACTGCTGGATGGCGGTGTCCAGGATCCACGAGCCGCACATGAACGCGTTGAAGCGGTAGTCGGGGAAGTGCCTGGGGAAGAACTCGAGTGCCATCTCGAAGCTGCGCCCGCACCGGTCGTAGTGCATCGGCTCGCCGCCGGGGATGTGGATGTGCAGCACCGGGTCGCCCGGCGCCAGCACCTGCCGCCAGCCATCGGCGGGCAGCTCCACGTGCCGGCGGAGCGCGCGCCCCGTCGGCACGATCGGGCTGCCCTCGACCACACCGCCCTCGGCGCTCAGGTGCGCGGTCCATGCGCCCGTCGGGTCGTCGCCGTCGCGCAGTATCTGCCCGTCGGCGCGGAAGCGCACCCCGTCCTCGGACAGCGCCACCACCTGTCCGGTGGCGTCGTTGCGGAAGACGCGGATGCGGTAGCGCGAGTCGCCGAACTGGAACTGCAGGCGCGCGAGCTTGTAGATGACCCCGCGCAGGTGGTTCATCAGCCACGCGGCCAGATGCGGGATGACCTCGGCGAAGCCCTGCTTCTCGGTGGTCATGTTGAGGTAGAGCACTATCTGCGACATGGTGTCGCGCACGATCTCGTCGGGGATGTCGTGCTCGCGATGGATGGCGCGCATGTGGTCCACGCCTGAGAGCAGCGCCAGCAGGTAGAACAGCCCACCCTCCTCGCCGAGGGCGTCCACCATGCGCGGCCACGAGCGCACGCGTTCGAAGCGGAAGTCGTCGCTCTCGAACATCCACCAGTGCGCGTGCCAGATGAGGGCGCACGCAGCGTCATTGCGGCCGACGACCTCTGCGGCGCGCAGCAGGTTGGGCCGGAACTCCTCAGGCACGCAGGCGACCTCGCAGGCGTAGGCGAGGTACTCGGGATCGAGGAACGATGGTGGACCGTCGGGTGCATCGGCCTGCGACTGCGCCCAGTCGGCTTCGAGCGCCTCGCGGCTTGCTACGATGTCCAGGCGCTGCACGACGTCTTCGAGGTCTATGGCGGCCGCCTCCGCGCGGGTCGGTGATGGTCGCACGTCGCCGCGGCTATTCCCGCCCGCGCGGCGGGCCTCCTTCGTCCGCCTGTGTGCGACGCGTGCAGGGGGCGCGCTCCGTCTGCGAGGTCCGCGGGTCGGACGAAGAAAGTGCTCGAGGCCGTTGAAGGAGGATTGAAGCGTCTGCGCGAAGTCCCCAGCATACGCGTACGATCCATTCGCGGAGGGAGATGGCTGCAATGCGACGGACCGGTTTCACCCTGATCGAGTTGCTGGTCGTGATCGCGATCATCGCGATTCTGGCCGCGATCCTGTTCCCGGTGTTCGCGAAGGCCCGGGAGAAGGCGCGGCAGGCGAGCTGCAACAGCAACCTCAAGCAGATCGGCACCGCGGCGCAGATGTACGCGCAGGACTACGACGAGCGCTTCCCTTACGCCTATCACTATCACTACCCGGGCGGGCCGGATGGCCTGCGCTTCTGGCCCTTCCAGCTCCAGCCCTACATGGCCAACTGGCAGATTGTGATCTGCCCCAGCCACGAGTGGACCTACACCTACTCCAACCCCGACTTCACCGCCAGCTACGTTATCGTTGCGATCAGCCAGAACCGCGCGGGCCAGAGCTGCGAGCGCGTGGCCGGCGGGCGCATGGCCCTGATGCAGGACCCGGCCGGCACCATCGCGTTCTGCGACTCGACCAGCGCGGAGATCTTCGGACCGTGGAGCGGCAGCACGGACCCGCTGGTGTTCACCGAGTGCACCACGGTGCCGTCGTACAACCGCGTGGCGGAAGTGCACAACGATGGCGCGAACTACACCTTCGTGGATGGTCACGCCAAGTGGCTCAAGGACACGCAGCCGGGCATGTGGACGACGCTGGCCGGCGACTAGCCGCGTGCAGTGGCGACGCCAAGCGGGCGGGTCGGGCGACGTCGCCCGGCCCGCTGTGCAGTTCTGCTCTTGGGGACATCGCGAGCTCCCCCACTTCTCTCTGCTATGCATTACCCGCATCTCGGCGCGGGCGTGGTTGTCGCCGAGGGTGCGCGCGCACGCCGATGGCGTTGGCGCGACTCGTACGGACTGTGTATGTCAAGAGTGTAGTGCGATTGGTTCAGGCTGCGCTGCGCAGGCGTCAGGCTCGATCCCGGCCCGCCGTTCGGACCCTGCGCGGGACGAAGAGCGGCCGGGCCGGCATGGAAGCAGCGAGGGGCATCGCTCCGCTCTGCCCCTCGCACTCCTCGTTACGGCTGCTGCGCAGCCGCCCCTCGGAGCAGCCCCTCCGTACGGCCCACAACAACGGCGTATACGGATCGTCGCCGTGTCGCCGAGATGTGGGCAATGCATAGATTTTCTCTGGGGGGAGGAGGTGGCTTAAGGAGTCGTGGCGAAATCCCGAAGCGTCAGCGGACAGCACGGATCATGCCGCGCAGGGAGATGAGGCCCGTGAAACGCCTCGGATTCACACTGATCGAGCTGCTGGTTGTGATCGCGATTATCGCGATTCTGGCCGCCATCCTCTTCCCGGTGTTCGCCAAGGCCCGGGAGAAGGCGCGGCAGACGTCATGTCTCAGCAATTTGAAGCAAGCCGGTCTCGCCGCCATGGCTTACGCGCAGGACTACGATGAGAAGATGGTCTGGTACTACCGGTACTACTACATGGGCCCCAACCGCTACCTGTGGTGGTGGGGGGATATGCTCCAGCCCTACATGGCCAACTACCAGATACTGGAGTGCCCGTCCGGGAGCTGGGCCTACACCTACCTGCGCCCGCCCCCGCCATGCCCCAACCCGCTCATCTGTTCGTACGCCCTGAATGCCATCACCACCCGCGATGATGGCGTGTCGTTCTCGCGCATCTCCGGGAACTCCCTGGCGCTTCTGCAGGACGCCACCGGCACCATCCTGTTCTGCGACTCCACGACCGCCGAGATCTACAGCGGGGGCTCGCGGAGCTTCACCATCTCCGGCCCCAACGGTGTCACGGATCTGGGCACCGGCGGCTACTGCCGCGTTGCCCTGCGGCACAACGACGGCTTCAACTCCGCGTTCTGCGACGGGCATGCCAAGTGGCTCGGCCACAGCCAGCCCGGCATGTGGACCACCATCGCCGGCGACTGACGCGCGCAGGAACCGACGGCAAGGCAGCGGGCCGGGCGACATCGCCCGGCCCGCTTCACGTCTGCCGCGGCGCGCTCAGAACCGCGGCACGCGGTTGACGCCGAACCAGTGGCTGCGCTCCGGATCGGCCTGCGTGACGGCCGGCCGCATCTCCTCGCCCGCCGGCGGCGCGTCCGAGCGGAAGACCGCGTACTCCGCATCCGGCTCGGTCTCCCACGTGAGCGTGTCGCCTGACATCTGCCGGCGATCCTCGAGCCGCTGCACGGTCACGTCCTGGCCCGGCCACGGGTTGCGCAACCGGCAGGTCCCACCGACCTCGCTGCGGATGCGCACCCACGACACCTCGCCGCGCTCCAGGCGCGCGCTCACCAGGAAGGCGCCCTGCGCGCGCAGGTCCTCGAACTGCGCATCTCCCCAGCAGTCCGGGACTGTCGGGAAGACGCGGATCACGTCATCCCAGCTCTGCAGCAGCGTCTCCATGATCGCCGCGGCCGCGGCGAAGCCCGCCTCCAGGGTCATCGGCGAGTAGCGCGCGTGCGACAGGCCGAAGATGCGCGGATCGCCGTTGATGTGGAAGCTGTTGGCGGTCACGAAGGCGCGGTACTGGCGCAGCATCTCGTATGCCATGTTGCCCAGCCCCGTGCGCGAAGCGATCAGTGACGCCCATGGCCAGGACCAGCCCGTCCAGCGCCCGTGGCCCTCGCGGATCAGCCGCGTGATCGAGGCGCCGATGAGCGCGCGCTCGGCGTCGCCCTGCTCGACGGTCAGCACACCCAGCGGATAGATGGCCATCAGGTGCGAGTGGTGGCGGTGTGACTCAAAGAGCGGATCGCGCGCGGTGACCATCAGCCCCCCGTCGGCGACCGGGTAGTCCACCAGGCGCTCGACCGTCTCCCGCCAGCGCGGGGCGTCCGGGGCGTCGGCCGCAACCGCTATCAGCGACTGCCCCAGCCAGCGGATGAGCGCGAGGTCGCAGTTGGGGTCGGGGGCGTAACGCGCGATGCTGCCCTCGCCCCACTCGGGCGAGTAGCCCAGCGGGATGTGCAGCCGCCCGTCATCGCCCTCTTCCAGCAGGTTCATGTAGGTCTGCATCGCCCCGCGCATGATGGGCAGGGCGTGTTCGCGCAGGAACTGCTCATCGCGCGAGTAGAGCCAGTGCAGCCAGTAGTGGTGCGCCAGCCACGCGGCGTTGCCCGGCCAGAACTCGACGCCGTGGTAGCCGTGCACGTGCGCGCCGTCGTAGGCGATGGCGCAGCCGCTCCAGATGCCGTCGAAGCCGAAGAAGCCGCGGCAGTCCTCGCGCCAGCGCGGCAGGCACCTGCTGAAGGTGTCGTAGAGTGGCCGGCCGGCGTCGAGGTGGTTCGAGGCGTAGACCGGCCAGTAACTCTCCTGCACGTTCATGTCGAGATGGTAGTCGCCCGACCACGGCGGCATCACCCCGTCCGCGGTCCAGATGCCCTGCAGGGTGATCGGCAGCCCGCCCGGCCGCGAGCAGCAGCCGAGCTTGTACATCTCGACGTAGAACAGGTTCTCCAGCCACGGATCGGGGATGGTCAGCCAGCACGCGCGCCACCACTCCCGCCACCACGCTACGTGCTCAGCCCACAGCTCCTGACGGTGCTTCGGGGCCTCGTGCACCAGCCGCAGCGCCTCGGCCAGCGGATCGTCCGCGTCGTTGTGGCTGAGCACGGCGATGGCGACCAGGAAGTCGCGGCGCTGCACCTCGTGCACCTGCCAGGCGACCACGTACTCGCCGCCGGCCGGGAAGCGCAGGCGCAGCCAGCGCGCGCCGTCGTCGTAACCGCGCTCGGGCTCCTCATAGCCCCAGGCGGCGAGCAGCTCGCGGGCGTTGTCGTCGAGGTGGTTGAGGCCGACGTCTATGTCGACGTCTCGCGCCTCGAAGAGATCCGAGCCGTTCAGCGAGATGACCAGCAGGTTGGCGCTGTCGGCGATCCACGCGGACCAGTCGACCAGTGCCTCAGTGCCGTCGAACTCTCCGCCCTCCTCCCAGGAGTCCCCGAAGTAGCCGATGCTGCCGTTGGCTTCCGCTGTGGCCAGGTCGAGGCGCGCCTGAAAGCCATCTGCGTTGGGGAGGTATATCTCGACGCGTGGCATGGGCAGGCGCGTCGGGCGGGGCTTCTCGTCGAGGCGCCAGGCGCGGTTGAGGTCCCAGTCGCACCGCTCCTCCTCACCCGCCTCGACCAGCTCCCGCAGGTGCGCGTAGCTGAAGACCTCCGGGTCGGGCACCTGCTCGCGCAGCTCCCAGCAGTCGTACTTGTCGAGGGTGATCTTGAGCGGATCGCCGTCGCCCCAGATGAGCGCGCCGATGTGGCCGTTGCCCAGCGGGATGCCGGTATTCCACTGCTCGGGCGCGACCTCCCAATGCATGTCGTGCCGCATCAGGAAGTTGCTGATCTGCTCGTCGGTCAGGCGCATGGGACACACCTCCGCGCGTCGCTGCCGGTCGGCGTGGAGGTTCGCCGGCACGGGCTCCGGGCCTCCGTCGGCGGTGAGGAGGCGCACGCGCCGCGCGTGGCGAATCGCTCAGCGGGATTCAGCCCGCAGTGGGAGGGAGCATCATGGCAGAGCGCACCCTGCGCGTCGCCGTCGTGGGCGGCGGCATGTTCTTCGACGAGGTCATCGGCAGCGCCCTCATGGACTTCGAGCGCTACGGCATCGCGCCCTACCTGGGTGACATCGGTCAGGGGCGCCTGGCACGCGAGGTCGCCGACGTTGCCGTCGAGTTCGTCGCCATCGGGACTCACTCGCCCCGGCGCGGCACCGCCGAGAGGATCTGCGAGTGGTACCGCGAGGGCGTGCCGTCCAGCGGCGTGCGGCCGTTCTACGGCGACTGCGTCTGGGAGGAGATCACCGAGGAGGCGCAGCCGGACGTGCTCATCGTGGCCACGCCGGACGACCTCCACTACCCGCCGATTGTGCATGCGCTGGCGGAGGGCCTCGACGTGATCACCGAGAAACCGCTGTGCCTGCAGCTTGCGCAGGCGGACGAGATCATCGCCGCCGCGGATGCCGCCGAACGCATCGTCTCGTGCGACATGCACAAGCGCTACGACCCGATGAACGTGAAGCTCTTCCGCGACCTGCTGCCGCGCATGGGCGAGGTGAACTACGTGCGCGCGGTGCTCGAGGAGCCGCTGGAGGTCTCGACCGAAGTCTTCAAGTGGGCGGCGCGCTCCAACCCGTTCAGCTACGTGGGCTGCCACTGGACCGACGTGGTGCATCACTACCTGGGCGTGCGGCCGGTCTCGGTGCATGCCACCGGGCAGAAGAACCTGCTGGCGAGCTGGACCGACCCGGAGAGTGGCGAGGCGCGGCCCATCGACACCTTTGACTCGATCCAGGTCAAGGTCACCTACGACTCGGGGATGGAGGCGCTCTACGTCAACGCGTGGATCAACCCCGCGGACTTCGAGGGGCCGGTCAACCAGGAGATCAAGGTCTTCTGCACGCGCGGCTCGGCGTTCATGGATCAGCAGGACCGTGGCCTGCGCTACTGCATCACCGGCGAGGGCTCGCGGACCACGAACCCGTTCTTCAACGGCCGCACGCCCGCCTATGAGCGCTTCGACGAGATGAAGGGCTACGGCAAGGACAGCCTGACCGCGGGCTTCTCGGCGATTATGCGTCGACGGTTCATGGGCGCGGATCTCGACGAGCTTGCGCCCGAGTATCCGACCGCGGCCTCGCAACGCCCGACGGTGGCGCTGGTGGACGCCGCGCAGCAGGTGGCCGACGCGAACCTGGCGCACACCCGCGCCGGCCGGGGCAGCCCGGTGACCGCCTTCCTGGGCGGTGGGGGCATCGAGATCCGGGACCCGCTGGCGTGAGCGTCGTTGGAGAGGCCGGCCCCCGTGCTGGCCTGTGCCGTGGGCTGTTGCCGTTTGGAGGGGCGCGACTACGCTCGCGCCCGGCCGTTGTCGTTCGATGCACAGCAGACCGGTCGTGGCTGTGTGGACGGGGGTGAGCCGTCATGAACTTCGCTGGCATGGTCTTCGAGCTGATGCTGTCCGGGGTATGGTGGACGGTCGCGCTTGGGCTGTGGGTGTACGTGATCCTCGGCGCTCCGAAGCCGGTCGGCGAATGGCTGACCTCGCTTCTGAGCGGGGACGAGAAACTGGGAGCAACATTCGCGCTCGTCTTCTTCGTCGTCGCCTACAGCCTGGGTCAGGTCGGACGGCGCCTGGCGCGTTGGCTGTACCGGGACTACCGTAAGTGGATCACTGCCGTAGAGGTTCACAACCGCTATGTGCTCCCTGATGTGCCCGAGAGGCTCCACTCCCCCCGTGTGCCCGAGCTTGAGGGGGCACTGGTCTCTCTGACTGGGCTCGACTGGAAGGGCGGACTGGACTGGAGCTTGAGGCAGATACCCGGCTCCTTGGGCGTCCATGACAGGCTGGGAAGCAATCCTGTCCGCAGGGACGTAGACGCCTTCCTGTGGTGGTGGCTGGTCAGTCAGCGCCATCTCTGCGCCGAGCAGAAGAAGGCCGCTGACAATATCCGGTATGCCAGTGACACACTGCGGGACTACGTGTTTGCGTCGGACAGGAATGACCTCCGCAGGGACTTGATGTACCACTGGCAGTGCATGGATGCTGCTCAGAATGCGGTGTTGCCCGCACTGGTCTCAGGCGTGGCGCTTGTCGCTCTGGCCGCCCGGTGGGCGGCCCCCGCTTGGATGCTCCCCATCACAGCGGTGCTGTGGGCCGCCATATGTGCGGTGCCCCAGCGCGTCACGAAGTTCGTGCTGGCAGCCGCACTCGCCCTGTGCGTACTGGTGTCGCTTGTTGCAGTCCTGTGCGGGGGACTGGATGCTGTCTTGATCGCTGGGGCGACTGTGCTTGTGGTCTGGCTTCTGCATCGCTCCTTTTGTGAGCACGCGAGGTACCTCACTGACGCCATCTTCCGGACATTTCACATCGCTTGGGCGCAGCGGCAAGACGACCTAGAGTCGCGGCGCGCCGCGCCGCCCCCCGGCGAGGGCGCCATGGGCACAAGGACAACGACCGACGGCAAGGCCCGTGAGGCGGAAGGGTAGCCGCGAGGTCCGGGCAACGCATCCGTAATGCAGGCGCCTCGCCTGCACGTCGTTGGAAGGAGACACCACCATGCAGGAGCACCTGTGCGAGGTGGAACTCAAGTCCGGGGAGGCCATGCGCATCGTGCGCGTGAGCGCGCCCGCGCCCGAGTGGAAGGACCGCATCCTGCCCTTCCTGGGCCACAAGGGCGAGCCGTGGCTCTGGCAGATGGATCTGGCGCTCGATGAGGGCCTCGGCGAGTGCGCCCAGCACTACTACCTCGGCGTGCTCGAGACCGGTGAGGTGGTCGGCAACATCATGACCACCGAGTCGATGGACCCACCCATCGGCATCCTCGGCCATGTCTTCACCCCGCCTGAGCATCGGCGCAAGGGCATCTGCTCGCGGCTGATGGGGGCGCTGACCGAGGACTTCCGCGCGCGCAACGGCCGCGCCATGTTCCTGCACACCGGCTACGACTCGCCGCCCTATCACATTTACGCCTCATGGGGCTTCGAAGGCTACCGCGAGACCGGCGCCATGGCGTGGGTGCTGGAGGAGGAGTTCTGGCAGAAGCAGTTCGCGCGTCGGCCAGTCACGGCGCGCGAGACCACCTGGGGCGACTGGGCGCCGCTGGAGGCGCTGTCGTGGGTGGACACCGGCTGGTACCTGCGCAGCGTCTGGCTGGGCATCTACGGCTTTGCCGGCTTCGAGGGCACCTACCTGCGCGTGCGCAGGGCGCTGGGCGAGGGGCGGCTGATGGACTTCAAAGTGCTCGCGGCGGACGATGGTGCCGTGATGGGCTATGCGCTCCTCGGGCGGCTGCGCAGCTTCCCCGGAGCGCCGCTGGTGCTCGACATGTTCGTGCATCCCAACTTCGTCGAACATGCCGGGCTGCTGGCAGAGGCGATCGACATCCCGCTGGGCGAGCGGACGCTGGCCTTCGCCGACTCCGCGTCGGTGGGCAAGCTCGCGGCGCTGGCCGGTGCAGGCTTCGCGGAGGAGGCGACGCTGGGCGATATGCTCACCGATGGCCGCGGGCACGTGCTCGACCTGCTGATCCTCTCGCGCGGATAGACGCGACGGCGACCGCGCGGGGCGGCGCATCGGGGGGGAGAGAGCGCTTGAGGTCGGGCGACACTGACGCGAGGAGGCATCAGCCATGTATGACCTGACGGGCGTGACCGGACTGGTGGTCGTGCTCATGCTGCTGGGCGCGGGCGTCGCGAGCGCCGCGCCGCCCGACTACCTGCCCGATGCAGAGCGCGAGATCGCCAACACCGTCGATCCGTGGGGCCTGCCCTTCAGCGACGCGCTGGCGCGCTTTGAGGCGCGCTTCGCCGGCGCGGACGACGCGCACTTCGCCATGGGCATGAACCACGCTCTGGTAAAGATCTTCCCGAACAAGTACTGGTACCGCGGACCGAGCTGGCTGTCCGGCGACGACGAGCAGCGCATCGGGCCCTTCGTGGCCGCGGCCGGCGAGGTGCAGTCCTTCCAGGTGGTCGCGCTGCCGCGCCTGGGCGCACCCGAACGCGAGTACTCGCTCAGCGTCGAGATCGACAACCCGCAGGGCGCGACCGTCGAGGTCTTCCGCGAGGTATTCGTGACCACGTGCCCCGCGGCGGCCTACCCGCGCCTGCACTCGGATCGCTGGCCCGACCCGCTGGTGCCGGAGAGCATCGCGAACGCGGGCGGCCTCGACTGCGCGGTGTTCTGGGTGGACGTCACCATCCCCGCGGAGCACCCCGGCGGCGAGATGGGCTGCCGCCTCAGTCTGAGCGACGGCGAGCAGACGGTGCGGCAGAGCGTGGGTATCGACGTGGTGCCGGGCCTCGACCTCGACCCGCTGGGCTATCCGTTCATAAGCTGGTTCCGGCGCTCGTGGGGTGGGGGAGAGCTGACTGAGGAGCAGTACCGCGGGATGTGCGCGCTGGCGCTGGCGCACTACATGCAGCCCGTGGACGCGCTTGCGGGGCTGTGGAACCCCGATGACCCCTCGGCGTTCGACGCGATGCACGACTTCTTGGCCGAGCGCGGCCAGTACCTTTTCGACCTGCGCGGGATCAAGGACGATGAGATGCCGGCCGCGTACGAGCACATCAGCGCGGCCGGCTGGATCGACCAGTGCCTGCTCTACGCAGGGCCCGACGAGCCCGATGACGAGACCTTCGCGACCCAGAACATCGCCAACTGCCAGCGCATCCACCACCTCTACCCGGGCGTGCGCGTCTACCTCGCCAGCGAGTGGCACCAGGACATGGACCAGGGCTGTGACATCTGGCTCACCGATGTATCGGCGAGCCGCTATGACCCGGAGGTCCACCGCGACCTGGAGACGCCGGCGCTGTGGCACTACTACTGCCACCTGCCGGTGCGCTGGCAGATGCGCGCGCCGCTGATCGACGCGCCCAACATGGAGATCGACAATCTGGCGCTGGAGCACCGCCTGGCGCTGTGGATGAGCTACTTCGCGGGCGCGCGGGGCGTGTTCACCTGGGTCGGCTTCTCGGCGGGCGACCTGAAGGCCGACTTCTGGGAGACGTTGCGGCTGTCCGACGCCCCGGGCGGCTACCCCTACGCCGGCGTGCACAACGGCAACAACTTCCGCGTCTACCCGCCGCGTGAGCAGGGCGGAGAGGCGCTGCCGTCGGTCCGCCTGAAGATCACGCGCGACGCCCTGGAGGACATCGCGCTGTTCGAGCTGGCGAGGGCGCGACTGCAGGCCGGCGACCTGCCCGCCGGCCAGTCCGAGCGCCTGCAAATGCTGCTCGACCCGACGCCTGAGGTGTACGTGGACTTCCACTACTGGAACCGTGACCCGGCGGCGCTGCTGAACCGCCGCGATGCGCTGCTGCGCGCGCTCGACGAGATCATCAACGGCTGAGGAGAGGAACCCGCACCATGTCTGATGACCGCACGATCGGCTGTGCCGTGGTCGGCCTGAGCCCGCGCGGACCGTTCGGCCGCGCCAGGCCCGTCGCCGAGCAGCCCAACACCGAACTGGTGGCGGTGTGCGATGTGCTGGGCGACGTCGCGCGCCGCGTGGGCGAGGAGATGGGCGTGCCGCACTACACGGACTACGAGAAGCTGCTGGAGCAGGACAACGTGGAGATGGTGTTCATCGCGACGCCCGACGCCGAGCACGCGCCGCAGTCGATCGCGGCGCTGGAAGCGGGCGTCCACGTGCTGTGCGAGAAGCCCATGGCGATCACTATAGACGAGGTGCGTGTCATGTTGGCCGCGCAGCAGAAGTCCGGCTGCAAGCTGGGCATCAATCAGGTGCTGCGCACCAACCCGCGCTTCGCCGAGGCCAGGAGGATGGCCGCGAGCGGCTACCTCGGTGAAATCTTCTACTGCGAGGCCGACTACGTGCACAATATCTCGCACCTGATCCTCACCGGCTGGCGCGGGGACCGGCGCCAGAACCACACGCCCTTCATCGGCGGCGGCTGCCACATGATCGACCTGCTGCGCTGGTGTGTGGGTGAGGTGGTCGAGATCTTCGCCTACGGCTCGCACATGTGCCTCACGCCCGAGCAGTACCCGTTCGACGACTGCTCGGTGTCGGTGCTCAAGTTCGAGAACGGGGCGTGCGGCAAGTTCGCCGTGACCTACGCCTGCCGGCGGCCCTCATTCCGCAACTTCATGCTCTACGGCACCGAGCGCACCTACCTGGCCGGGCGCGACGCCGACCGCGTGCGCATCAACGACTCGCTCTCGGACGTGATCACGATCGACCTGCCGGTGCAGGGCCATCCCTATGGCCCCGTGATCCGCGACTTCGCCCAGGCGGTCATCGACGACACCGAGCCGCCCATCTCCGGCCGCGACGTGGCCAACACCATCGCCGTCTCGATCGCGGGCGACGAGTCGCTGGCGACGGGGCGGCCGGTGAGGCCCGAACGGTTCGAGTTCTAAGCCACGGTGCGAGGGGTACGAATAGGGCGGCCCCCAGGGGTGTAGGTGGAGGCCGCCCGTCCAGCCGGCGGTTGGGCCGCTCCCCAGCCCACCGCCGAAATGCTGTCGATGGCTGCGCTATTCCTCGTCGAGTCCCAGTGCCCTCCCCGCCGCCTCAAGATCCGCGTCCGCGAAGGTCAGCACGGCCGCGTAGCGCTTGGCGGCCGACAGGGCGGCGATGTCCTCGATGCTGATGCCCGCGTCCGCAAGCGCCCCGGTGATGTCGCACAGCGCGCCGACGCGGTCGTCGCCTTCGATGAGGAAGACCTGGCGGGACTGGAGGCTGACGCCGCGGCTGCGGGCCAGCTCGCGCACGGCGTTGACGTCCTCGGGGATCGCCATCAGCGCCGTTCCCTGTCGGCGCTGGCTGGCGACGGCCAGCATGTTCACGCCCGCGTCGCGCAGCACGGACAGCACCTCGTGCAGCACGCCGACGCGGTCCTCCACCTGCATCACCACCGCCGTTACCCGCCGAATGGTGTGTCCCATCGCACACCACCTTCCGGTCGTCGGGCGCTGGTCGACCACTCTATCTTGTATGTTTACCCGAGGGCTCCGCCGCCAAACCCCGCGTGCGCGGTGGGAGTGCCCTCACGCTAAGGGCGCGGCAGGCGCTTCTCGACCGGCGGCATGGCCTCGAACGGCTTGTGCGGCAGCGTCTGATACCAGTAGGCGGTCGATGAGTAGTCGTCGCTGCGATGGTTCGCGTGCCCGTGCTCGATGGTCACGCGGATGCGCTGCTGGAACACGATCGGGTCCGGGATGTGGAAGCGGTAGACCGTCCACTTGCCCTCCCAGTTCTTGTGACCCCGGTTGAACAGAGAAGTTCCATGGTAGAGCCCCCGCACATCCTGCATGCCGTAGGCGTGCGAGAAGTAGTCCTCCGAGCCGGTGCCGTGCAGCGATGGTGGCCAGGTGTCGTCGTCGATGAAGATCATGTCATCGCCCTCGCCCCACCAGTCGCCGTCCCAGTTGTCGATCGAGAGGTTGCAGCCCACGTAGTGCCCGCGGCCCTCAGCGTCGAGGATCAGGTAGTTGTCGGCGCCATCGAGGTTGGGCGTGGCGTTGATCTTGCGCTCGGCGCGCATGGCGTTGGGCGCGGCGTAACCGTCGCAGGGGTTCTCGCGCCGCCAGCACGAGTGGAAGTAGAGCGCGTCGGCGATGGGTTCGTCGTACTCCTCGTAGTCCACGTAGAAGTAGAGTGGACGCGCGACCTCGCCCTCGTTGCTCACCTCGATGCGCGCGCGCGAGGCGAAGGGCATCGGCCACCAGCAGTTGAAGGCCGAGCGCATGCCTCCGCCGGGATGATGGGTCATGTTCATGGGCATGGCCTCGAACTGCGCCAGCTCACCGTGACCGACGCCGAAGAAGTCGCCCATCGGCACCTCGACGCTGGGCCGATCCATGTCATCCCAGAACATGCGGATGAGCACCCGGCGCGGCCAGGCGGGCTCGTCGGAGCCGGAGGTCATCCAGATATGATTGATGCATCCGGGGCCGGAGATGTCGGCGATGGTGCGCGTCTGGCCGGGGGCGAAGCGCCAGTTGTCGGCGTTGGCACCGGTCTGGTCCCAGCTCGATACGCGTCGGCTGCGGCTGTTGCGCGCGAAGATGAGGCCGCGCAGCGGGTTGGTCAGGTCGGGCGTGAACATCGGGCTCACTCCCTCACACGTTAAACATGGGCGCGTCGGTCGGCTCGGGAATGCCGAACATCTCCCGCTTGGTGCGCAGGTAGAACAGGTAATCGTCGTAGCTGACATCCGGCGGGACGCGGTGGTCGACGTGCGGGATGAAGCCGCCCTCATCGACCAGCGGTTTGAGGCGCCTCAGTTCCTCGACGATGGCCTCGCGCCCGGCGGCCAGGGCGCGCTTGTTCACGCCGCCCATCATCAGGCAGCGCTGACCCCAGCGCCGCCGGATGTCGATGGGGTCCGAGCCCGCGCCCACCTCGACCGGGAACATGCAGTTGACGCCGCCATCGAGCCAGCCGTCGATGCTGTCGGTGACGTTGCCGTCCGAGTCCACGTAACACACCGTGGCGCCCGCCGAGTAGACCAGGTCGGTGATGCGCTTGTAGCGCGGCGTCAGCCATGCGTGGAACATTCGCGGGGAGATGATGCAGCCCTGCTTGAAGTTGATGTCCTCCCAGAACGCGCCTATGTCGATCTGGCAGCTCCGCACCGCCGGCTCGATGACCGCGCATATGAGCCGGCACATGTGCTCGATCATCTCTTCGAGCAGCGCCGGGTCGTCGTAGGCCATGAGCGCGATGTGCTCGAAGCCAATGAAGTTGCGCAGGCGCCCGAACAGGCTGCCGCAGCCGATCTGCACGGGGCAGTCGGCCTCGCGGGTGCGCTGCGCGATCTCGTGCCAGTCATCGCGGTAGCGCGCCGGGTCGTCGATGCGCAGACGCTCACGGAACTCCTCCCACGAGGCCCGGTCCTTGATCGGGAACTCGAGGTACCTCGGGATGGTGTCGGTCCCGTCGGTGTAGATGATCTTCTTGACGCCCTCGGCGTCCTGGAGGATCCGGTACTCGTCGGTCTCCTCGATCACCTGGGTGGGGAAGCCCGGGAGCAGGCCGACCGCCGAAGGCACGCCCATGGTGCGTTCGAAGCCGAAGAACGGGTCGGCCACCGAGTTGTTGTTGATCTCCTCGGGCAGCCCCTCGTTGTGCCAGCGCCTGAAGGTGTCGTCCCAGTAGCCGAACTCGCGATCGGGGACGTGATCGACCGGCTCATAGCGCATGCAGGCGAGGAAGCGCTCGCGCTGATTCATGGCTCAGGCCCCTTCCACGTCTGAGATCACGCCGCGCAGGAAGTCGATGACACCGCCGATGGTGTCCTCTTTCGCGTACTCGATGATGAGCGGGACATCGCCCAGCGCCACCAGGCGCTCGATGAACAGGTGCCAGTCGACCTGCCCCTCGCCGGCGGAGGGGAAGCCGGGCATGCCCTTCTCGTCCACGTTGCAGTCCTTGGCGTGCGCGAGCACGATGTCTCGGCCCAGCACCTCGAAGGGCCGGTTGGTGGCGTCGTAGACCAGGATGTTGGCCGGGTCGAGCAGGACCTTGAGGTTGGGGCTGCCGACCTCGTCGATCAGCCCGCGCATGGTCCACGCGCCGGGCACGCTCTGCGCGTAGGAGGGCTCGACGCAGACGGTGACGCCCGCTTCCTCGGCCGCGGGCATGATCTCGCGCAAGGAGGCCACGCAGCGCTCGAAGCCGCCGACATCCCGCCGGCCCGACTCGGTGACGATGGTGTCGCAGCCGAAGCGCGGCGCGCTCGCGATCGACTTGAGCATGCTCTGCACCGCGATGCCGCGCAGCTCGTCATCGGCGGCGCTGATGTTGTTGTACGAGTCCATCGCCCACGTCGCCAGCCCGGCGCCCTCGAAGGCGGCGCGGATGCTCGCCGCGACCTCGTCGGGGAAGGCCGCCGGATTCATCTCCGGATGGCGCGTGTTGTACTGCTCGTGCTCCTCGTACCAGGTCGGCACCTGGACGCCGTCGAGGCCGTGGCCGGCGATGAGCCGCGCCGCCTCCTCGACCGGGTGATTGCGGGTGAAGATGATCGCGCGCACGCCCAGCCTCACAGGCCGTCACTCCATTCGCACGTCGAGCGTCTCTCCACTGAGATGATCGCCGAGAGCGCTGACCAGCGCGGGGAGCATGGTCGCCGCCGGGCCAGGCAGCGCCACGTCTGCCATCACCGTCAGCGCGGTCGGCTCGGGGTTGACCTCGATGACCTCGGCGCCCGCGCGCAACGCCACGACGGGGAGCGAGGCTGCGGGCTGCACGGTCGCTGAGGTGCCGATGACCAGCATCACGCCGGCGGCCTCCGCCCAGCGATGGGCCCGGCGTATGGTCGCCTCGGGGAGCATCTCGCCGAACCACACGACGTCGGGGCGCAGCAGCGCGCCGCAGTGGCAGTGCGGAGGCAACTCCTCGAACTCGTCGGGGAGGTCGTCGGAGCGGTAGTCGCAGGCGGTGCAGCGCACGCGCAGGGCGCTGCCATGCAGTTCGAGGACATCGCGGCTGCCTGCGGCCTGGTGCAGGCCGTCGATGTTCTGGGTGATGACCGGCGTGGGCACGCTGTCGCCCAGCGCCACCTCGATCCACGCCAGCGCCAGATGGCCCGGGTTCGGCGTGGCGGCGCGGCACATGCGGCGGAGCTGCTGGTGGAAGGCCCACGCGCGCGCGGGGTCTTCACGGAAGCCTCTGATGGTGGCGACGCGTTCGGGGTCGTGCTGCGTCCAGATTCCGCCGGCGCCGCGGAAGGTCGGGACGCCGCTCTCGGCGGAGATGCCCGCTCCGGTGAGCGCCACGATCGGCATGCCGCGCGCGGCCTGCTCGGCCATGATGGCCGCGGCACGCTCGACCTCAGTCATCACGCTCGCCGTCTCCGGCGAGGCGCCGCCAGGCCAGACGGCCGACGCGCCACGCGCCCAGGGCCCCGGCGGCCTTGACGGCATCGCCCGCGAGGAAGGGCACCACGCCGACCATCAGCGCCTCGCGAACGCCCAGGCCGTTGACCTGCGCCAGCCACGCCGCCCCCAGGCCCAGGATCAACAGGCTCGCGCCCAGCATGGTCCCGCCCACCGCGAGCGCGCTCTCGGTGCGCCGCGCGACCGCGCCCACCAGCGCCGCCGCGATGACGAAGCCGATCAGGTAGCCGCCGGTGACGCCCAGCAGCGATCCGCCGGCAAAGGTGGCCACGCCCGCGGTGCCCAGCGCCAGGAAGACGATCTGACTGAGCGCGCCGCCGCCGGCCCCGAGAATGGCGCCGCACAGCAGCACCACCATGGTCTGCAGCGTGATCGGCACGGGCGTGAAGGGCAGGACGATACGCACGTGCGTGGACAGGGCGGTGGCGAGCGCGCCGCCGGCGATGCCCGCCGCGAGCACCAGATGGGCGCGCGTGATGGTAACGCTGGCGACGGTCGCGGATCGACGGGCCCCGATCTCACGATGCACGGATAGACCACCCTTCCTGGAGGCGCACCCGCGGTGTGTGTCGAACTTGCTCCTCGCCTCAGACGGTGCGCCGGGCCGCGCCGCCGGACAGGCCCGGCGCGGCACGCCGCAGAGTATATCACAAGCGCCGAGCGGGTAGAAGGTGATACCGATGCTTGCGAGCGCCTGGGTCTTCGTCGGCAACGCCACACGTCCCTCCTGCCACTGCGCATCGATCGCCGAGCTGCCCGGCCGCGAGTTCTACGCCACCTGGTACGCGGGTACCCACGAGGGCAACGCGGATGTCGCCATCATGGCGGCGCGCGGGCGCGATGGCGCGTGGGGCGAGCCCGAGGTGCTGATTGATCCGCCGGGCAAGCCCGGCGGCAACACGGTGGTCTACCGCCACGGCAACGAGCTGTGGCACTTCTTCGACGTCATCGAGGGCGAGGGCTGGAGTTCGGCAATGCTCTACGTCACGCGCTCGACCGACGGCGGCGAGAGCTGGGCGCCGTCGGAGCCCTTCGACGATGAGCCCGGCATGATGGTGCGCCATCGCCCCGTGCACCTCTCCAGCGGCCGCGTCCTGCTCCCCGCCTATGACGAGAAGGCCTGGGAAGGCCTGGCGTACATCTCTGACGATGGCGGCCGGCGCTGGCGCCGCAGCGGGCGCATGGTGGCGCCGGCCGGCGCCATCCAGCCGGCGATCATCGAGCGCGACGACGGCACGCTGCACGCGCTGCTGCGCTCGGGACGCGAGGTCACGCACGCGTGGGAGTGCGACTCGGGTGACGGTGGCGAGACGTGGTCGGCGTGCCGGCCGTCGGCGCTGCTCAACCCCAACTCCGGCGCGGACATGATCCGCCTCGCGAGCAGCGAGACCGTCGCGTGCTTCAACGACACGGCCGAGGGCCGAACGCCGCTGACGCTCGCGATCTCCTACGACGAGGGTCGCACCTGGGCGGCGCGCCGCAACCTGGAGCAGGAACCCGGCGAGTACTCCTACCCGACGCTCATGGAGGGCTCGGACGGCACCGTGCACCTCGTGTACACCTGGCGGCGGGAGCGTATCCGCTGGATCCGCTTCGGAGCCCCCTGGATAGCCAGCGCGTAGATCATCCGGCGCGCGCACGCGACGCGGCGGCGCGCGGCCACTTGCCCTGCGCCCGCGCGCCGGTGTATACTTCGCGCAGCTTCCCAACCTCGCGGGAGCTTCGCGGCACCTCAGGCAGATGACAGGGAGTCCACCGGCAGCCATGAATGAGGCCTCATCCGCGGTATCTGCCTCGGCGCCCGACGCCGGCGGCCGCCTGCGCGAGCTGGCGCAGGTCGCGCTGGCGCTCGCCGGCCTCTACTTCCTGCTCTCCGCCGCCGACCTCGCGCTTCATCAGCGCCTGGCCAACGGGCATGGCGACGGCTTGCCGTCCGGCCTGGCCTGCGTGGTCTCCGGGCCGCTGTCCGAGCGCATCCGCGCGGGCGAGATGGCCGCGCCCGCGCTCGGCCACGACGCTGTCGGCACGAGCGCGTCGCCCTCGGGAGAGCTGGCGGCGGCGCTCGAGCGAGCGCGCGCTCGCGTGGGCGCCCTGACCGGCGGCATCCGCGAGAACGACGTCTCCTATGCGGCTATCGACGGCATTGCCGAGCTGGTCGGCGCTCGTCTGCACCAGGCCTCGTCGGGAGCCCCCGCGACCCTCATCTGCCCCTCCGGCATCATCGAGGTCACACCGTTTTCCCGCACCGCGCGCCGCAACCTGCAGCCGGTGGAACTGCCCGCGGTGCCCGTGGTGGTGAACGAGGCGCTCTACGTTCCGGTGCGCGGGCTGGACGCGCTGCTGCCGGTTGAGGCGCGCTACGACGAGCACCGCCGAGCGTGGCGGCTGGTCAACGGCGAACGTGAGATGTCCGTGGCCATGCCCGAGGACCTGTTCGAGATCGAGATCGACCGCTCGGACCGTACGCTGACGATCAGCTACGCCGGCGAGCGGCTGGTGCGCTGGGGCTGCTGCGTGGGCGAGGGCGGCAATACGCCCGTGGGCACCTTCCACATTGCGAACAAGGCCCGGTGGGCGGGCTGGCGCGCGTACTGGGGCGAGTACATCCCGGGCGGCAGTCCGCGCAACCCGCTGGGCGCGCGCTGGCTGGGCACTACGGCGCACGGGCGGGAGACCGGCCGCGCCATCGGCATCCACGGCACCAACCAGCCGTCGTCGATCGGCCGGCGCATCTCGGGCGGCTGCGTGCGCGTGACCAATCGGCACGCCATCGAGATGTATGACATCATCCCGATCGGCACGCGCGTCATCATCCAGGAGTAGGCCCGCGCATGATCCTGGGCATCGGCATCGACATCGTTTCCACCGATCGGCTCGAGCGGCTCGCCGAGATGCACGGCGAGCGCTTCCTGTCGCGCGTCTTCACGCCGCGCGAGATCGAGGTCGCCGGCCGGCGTGGCACTCTGGGTGAGCGCCTGGGCACGCGGTTCGCGGCCAAGGAAGCCACGATGAAGGCCCTCGGCACCGGCTGGCGCGAGGGCGTGCAGTTCACGCAGATTGAGGTGCGCAAGCACCCCACCGGCATGCCCGAGATCGTGCTGTCCGGTGCCGCCAGGCAGCGCGCCGAGGAGCTGGGGGTCGCGCGGCTCCATCTGTCGCTGTCGCATGAGACCGACAAGGCCATGGCCGTGGTCATCCTGGAGGGCGAGGCGCCTGCCGGCAGTTGATGAGGGGCCCTGCCGATGCGACTGCTCGACCGCTACGTGCTCGGACGCGTCCCGTTGCCCTTCATCGTCGGCCTGCTGCTGTTCGTGCTCATCCTGCTGGCCGAGGTCGCCTACAACATCAGCTCGACCATCGTCGGGGGCCGGGTGTCGGCCGAGCTTATCATCAGGTACCTGCTGCTGCGCAGCCCGCGTGCGATCGTGTGGTCGCTGCCCTTCGGGACACTGCTGGGCGTGTCCATGGCGGTGACCGCGCTGGCGCATCACGGTGAGATCACCGCCATGCGCGCGGGCGGGGTGTCCTTCCGGCGCATCTGCGCGGGACTGGTGGCCGCGGGGGTGCTGGCGAGCGCCGCGGGCATCGCGCTCAGCCAGTACGTCGTGCCGGGCACGATGAAAGCCGCGCAGGACACCTTCGCGCGCATGATGATGACACAGCCGGTGGTGCGCGAGGCGCACAATCAGTACTTCCGGGACGAGCAGGGCCGCATCTTCTATGTGCGCGACATGCTGCCGGCCGAGAACCTGCTGCGACAGGTGGTCATCTGGGAGCGCGACGAGAACGGCGCCATCCGATCGATCACCGTCGCGGAGCGCGCCGAGCTGCAGGACCGCGTCTGGAACCTGCAGGACGGGGCGAGTGTCAGGCTGGACGAGCGCGGCGAGGTGGTCGGCGACATCGAGCACTTCGCTGAGCGACGGGTGACGCTCACGCACGCGCTGCAGCGCTACTACGCCGAGCGGCGCGCGCCCGCCGAGCTGGCGCCGGCCGAGCTGCTCGACCTGATCGAGGTCAGAAGCCGCACCGGGAGCGATACACAGCAGCTTCAGGTTTATCTGCAGTTCACCTACTCGATTCCGGCGGCGTGCCTGGTGTTCGCGTTGATCGCGGCGCCGCTGAGCCATCACTATGCCCGCCACGGCACCTACGTCGGCGTCGTGGTGGCGATCCTAGTCGTCTTCCTCTACAACGGCGTGCGCTCGTGGACGCTGGCCTTCGGGCTGGCGGGGGCGCTGCCGCCCGTGGTCGCCGGGTGGCTGCCGGACGCGATCTTCGGCGTGTTGGGCGTGGTGTTGCTGGCCCGTGAGGGGTGAGCTGACGGGATCATGCGCGTGACCATCTCCGCCGGTGAGCTGACCGCGGTCATCGGCGACAACGAGGGCTACGAGGGGCAGCGCGCCGGGTACAACGGCGTGCACTCGCTTACCAGCGTGCACTGCTCGGACAACCTGTTCGTGCCGGGCGTCGCGGGCATCAACCTCGAACACCTCCTCGACGGCCGCGACCTGCCCGACCGCGGCGACTACTTCGAGCCGCGTCGGCAGCCGATGGAGGTCGAGCGGCTCAGCGACCAGAGCGCGATGCTGCACCAGGACGCCACGCCCACGCTGGGCGTGCAGTCGATGACCGTGTTCACCCTGCGCGTCCCGCACGCGATGGACATCGACCTGCGCATGGTGCTGCGCGACGATGCGCTCACCTACGACTATCTGCTGGGCTTCTGGGCCAGCTACATCAACGCGCCCGAGCACCTGGCGATGCACTTCCTCGGACGCCCGCGCGCCGAGGAGGTGGGGGAGGCCTGGCAGGTGCTGGACAGCCCGGCCCACTACGCGCACAGCACCGTCTGCCACGTGGACATAGAGCCCGAGCTGCCCCACCACATGTCGTTCGAGACGCTTGCGTTCAGCTACTCGGATCTGGCGTACACGCGGCCGTTCTTCTACGGGCGGCGTGCCAACATGGTCTTCGCGTTGATGTTCGAGCCCGGCGAGGACGTGCGCCTGACGCACTCGCCCTCCGGGGCGGGCGCCGGCAATCCGGCGTGGGACTTCCAGTGGGTGCTGCACGAGCCAGAGGTGGACAGGGAGTACCGCCTGCGCGCGCGGGCGGTTTACAGGCCGTGGGCGGGCGAGGACGACATCCGTCGGGAGTACGAGACCTGGGACCCGCTGCTGAGTTGACGGGTCCGGGCACTCAGGGAGGCCCGAGCGATGGAGGGGCACTGGATCCGGCTCAACCGGCTGTTCTCGGACGGCAAGCGGGCGGTGGTGGTGGCCGCCGACCACGGCTTCTTCATCGGGCCGATTCCCGGCACCATCGACCTGCCGCAGGCCGTCGAGGCCTGGTCGCAGGCCGACGGGATTCTCCTCTCGCCCGGGATGCTGTCAACCTGCGGCCACGTCTTCAGCCAGCGCGGGGCGCCCTCGGCCATCGTGCGGTTGGACTGGAGCACGGTCTTCGGGGCGCGCTGGGGCTTCACGGGCGCGCACCCGGCGGAAGTGGTCGATCCCGCCGCCGCGCTGGCCATGGGCGCGGACCTGGGCCTTGCGAGCTTCACGCTGACCATGGCCCAGGAGACGGTGGACCGCGACAACATCGAGCACTTCGCGCGGCTGGTCGAGGCCAAGCGTGCGTGCGGGCTGCCGCTGATCGGCGAGCTGTTCCCGGTCGCGCCCAACGACCTGACCGCCGAGGAGCTGTTCCGCCAGGTGCACACCGGCTGCCGGGTGCTGGCCGAGCTGGGCGCGGACATCATCAAGACCTACTTCACCGGCGAGCGCTTCGCGGACACCGTCGAGGCCACGCCGGTGCCGATCCTGGTGCTGGGCGCGGAGAAGCTGCCCAACGAGGTAGACGCGCTCGAGCTGGCGCAGCGGTCCATCCGCGCCGGCGCGCGTGGGGTGGTCTTCGGCCGCAACGTCATTCAGGCGAGCGATCCGGCGGCGATGATCTCGGCCCTGCGCGCCGTGGTCAAGGAGGACGCCGACCCGACCGAGGCCGCGCGCGAGGCGGGGCTGCTCGCGCCGCGCGAGTAAGCGCCATGCGACCACCGCACACGAGACGAGGAGTCGCCTTGAGGCCGTTCGTCGCAGCACTTGCTATCGCGTTGCTTGCATCGTCGGCCGCCCTGGCGGCCGAGGCGCCCTCACACCTGGGCGCGCACGTGGCGGCGGAGGCGATGTCGCACCTGGGTGCGCACCGGCCGGGGCTCCCGCCCGAGGCGCTGCTGGTTCCGCTGGGCAACGGTTCCGACGGCGTGCTCAAGGGCATGACGCTCGCCGAGGAGCAGATGCTCGCCGACGCGCTGGCGGCGCAGGACCTGACGCAGACGGTGCTGCGCGTGGCTGCGGCGCAGGCGGCGGGCACGCGCATGGCGCTCATCAAGCTGCAGGCGGGCACGCACGCGGGGGATTTCGCGATCGCCGACCTGCGCTCCGATGCGGTGCGCTGCCTGCGCTCGGCCTTCAACGTCGCGCTGGGCTTCGATCACCTCGACCTGTGGTCGGTGGTTCCGGGCGCGGCAATGGTCGGGGACGAGCAGGAGCACCTGCCGGTGTTCTCGCTGTCGGTCTCGCGCGACGAGTACGCCGAGGCGGCGCGCACGGTCGGGCATGGCCCCGAGCTGATCGACGGGCTCGACGGCGTGCGTTACAGCCCGATCTTCACGCGCTATGCCTCCGACGGGGATGCAGACCCGGCGCCGTCGGCCGGCGCGCTGCTCGACGCCCCGCTCAGCGAGAGCTGGCCGCTGCTGCTGGAGGAGGCGCGTGGAGAGCACGTGGCGAGGCTGATGGCCGCGCAGGACCGCGTGCAGGCGATCTTCGCCGGGTCGCGGGACGGCAACCTGGTGGCGCTGACCATCGACGACGGCCCGCATCCGCTGGTGACGCCGCTGATGCTCGACATCCTGCGCAGGGCGGGCGTGCGTGCGACCTTCTTCGTGGTGGGACAGAAGATCGAGGAGTTCCCGGCGCTGGCGCGCGCCACCGTGCGCGAGGGCCATGAGCTGGCCAACCACGCGTACTCGAACCGCCGCCTGCACGAGCTGAGCGATGACGAGGCGTGGAGCGAGGTCGCCGCCTGCGAACGGGTCGTGGATCGTGTGACCGGGGCGCGCATGCGCTTCTTCCGGCCACCGGGCGGGCGCTGCTCGCCGGGTGGGCTGCGCGCGGTGGCGTCGCTGGGCTACACGGTGGCGTTCTGGTCGCGCAACACCGGCGACTGGCGTAAGCCGCCGGCGGAGCTGATCTGCCGCAACGCCACCGAGGGCCTGCAGGCGGGCGACGTGATCCTCATGCACCAGGGGGACATCTGCTCGGTCGAGGCGCTGCCCATGATCATCGAGCGCGTGCGCGCGCTGGGCCTGGAGCCGACGACGCTGGCCGCGCTGGCCGACGCCGGCGGCGTCATCGCCGGCGACCCGGCCACCATCAGCGCTGCCGGCTCCCAGCTACCAGCAACGGCAACCGCAGTGGCATGCCGTGCGTCGTTCCCGGTTGCCCGTTGCCGGTTCCCGGTTCCGGGCCGTTCTCAGAACTGCGGGTACCCCGACGGCAGGAAGTACTCGACGTAGCGGTCGCGGGCGAAGCGGTCAGTCATACCCGCGACGTAGTCGCACACCGCGCGCGCCCGCATCTGCGTGAAGCCCGGCACCGGTCCGATGTCCCGCGCGTAGGCCTTATCGTGCTCCATGTAGTGCTCGAAGAGGCGCTCGATGATGCCGAAGACCTGCTCGCGCGCGGGCAGCATCGGCGGCCCCAGGTAGACGCGCCGGAAGAGGAAGTCCTTCAGCTCGTCCATGGCGTGGGTGACGCGCTCGCTCATGGCCAGCTCCGGCCGCCCGTCGCTGCAGGCGATCACGTCCTCGACCATCGTGCCCACGCGGTCGGAGTGCCGCTCGCCCAGCACCTCGATGCACTCGCGCGGCACATCCTCGAGGCGCAGCACCCCCGAGCGCAGGCAGTCGTCCAGATCGTGGTTGAGGTAGGCGATGCGGTCGGCGAGGCGCACCACCATCGCCTCGAGGCTGAACTCCCCCGCCGGGGCGAGTGACGCGTCGGTGTCCTGCGCGCCCTTGGAGTGTGCCGCGATCCCCTCCAGCGTCTCCGCGGTCAGATTCAGGCCGCGGCCGTCGTGCTCGAGCACGGTGAGCACGCGCACACTGTGCTCGGCGTGGAAGAAGCCGGCTTCGGGATCGAACCGCCGATATACCTCGTCGAGCGCCCACTCGCCCGCGTGGCCGAAGGGCGTATGCCCGACGTCGTGGCCGAGCGCGATGGCCTCGGTCAGGTCCTCGTTGAGGCGCAAGGCCTTGGCGATGGTGCGTCCGATCTGCGAGACCTCGAGGGTATGACTCAGGCGCGTCCGCAGGTGGTCCTCACGCGGCGCGATGAACACCTGGGTCTTGTGGGCCAGGCGGCGGAAGGCGCGGCACAGGTGGATGATGCGGTCGCGGTCGCGCTGGAAGCAGGTGCGCACCGGGTCGGGCTCGGCGGCCCGGGCGCGGCCGCGGGATTCGGCCGACAGCGTGGCGTGCGGACAAAGCTGCTCGCGCTCAAGCTGCTCGAGCCGCTCGCGGATGGTCGGTCGATCGTCGCTCTCGCGGGTCATGTGCACTCGCCCCCGCGTCGCCTCAGTCGGCCTCGCCCTCGATGACGATCTGCTGCACGTCCAGCAGGCGCAGGAAGAGGTCGTCCACCGCCGCCACCAGCGCCAGCCGGTTGCGCCGCACGGCGTCGTCCTCAGCCATCACCAGCACCGCGTCGAAGAAGGCGTCGATGGGGTCGCGCAGCTCCGCCAGTGCCTGCCACGCGGCCTGATAGTCGCGCACGGCGTCATCGGCCAGCGCGCGCTCCAGCCTCGCGGCGGCGGCGGTGTACGCCTCGTGCAGCGCCTTCTCCTCGGGCTCGGTCAGCGCCTCCGCGTCGAGCGCGAGTTTCTCCTCCGCCTTCGGCCCGCGCACGATGTTGGCCGTGCGCTCCGCCGCAATGACCACGGCCTCGAAGTCCGCATCGCTCCCGCGGATAGCACGCAATGCAAGGGCGCGGTCGAAGGCATCCAGCAGGTCCGGGCAGGGCGCGGCCAGCACGGCGCGTGCGAGGTCATAGCCCACCGCATACGTCTCGAGTTCCGCCTGCAGGCGCGCCGCGAGGAACTCCTCGAGCTGCGCCGCGGCCTGGTCGGGCTCAATGGCATCCTCGTCGCCGACCTCGGGCAGCGCGTCGAGCGCCGCGCGGATGAACGCCGGCATGTCGATGCGCCAGCGCGCGTCGAGGATGATGCGCACGATGCCGGCCGCGCTGCGCCGCAGCGCGTGCGGGTCGGCCGAGCCGGTCGGGCGCATGCCCAGGCGGAAGCACGCCGCGAGGTGGTCCATCTTGTCCGCCAGCGCGATCAGTCGGCCGGGCGTCGTGGTGGGCGGGTGATCGGCGGCGGCCAGCGGTCGGTACTGCTCGGCGATGGCCAGGGCGACCTCCTCGGGCTCTCCCGAACGCCGAGCGTACTCCGCCCCCACGCGCCCCTGTAGCTTCGCCAGCTTGGTGTCGCCGATCATGGTCGTGGTGAGATCGCACTTGGAGAGCGTGGCCGCGCGCGCGGCGTTGTCCTCGTGCCGCTGCTCCACCTGGGCTACCCGCCCGCACAGCCAGTGCACCAGGCCCTCGAGCCGCTGCGTCTTGTCGTAGAGGCTACCCATGCCCTCGATGTAGGTGACGCGCTTGAGGTCCTCGACGCGGTCGTGCAGCGGCGTGCGCATGTCCTCGGTCAGGTAGAACTCCGCGTCGGCCAGGCGCGGCTCGATCACGCGCTCGTTGCCCTGGCGCACCAGGTCGAGGCCCTGCTCATCGCCGTTGCGGATCGCCACGAAGAGCGGCTGGAGCGTGCCGTCGGGGTTCTCAACGGCGAAGTAGCGCTGGTGGCCGCTCATGACGGTGACGATCACGTCGTCAGGCAGCTCGAGGTAGCGGGAGTCGAAGTGCCCGACCAGTGCGGTCGGGTACTCGACCATGAAGTTCACTTCGTCGAGCAGGTCCGCGTCGAGGCGCACGCGTCCGCCCGCCTGTTCCGCGGCCGCGCGCGCCCCCGTGGCGATCATCTCTCGCCGCCGTTTGTGATCGGCGATGACGTAGGCGGCTTCGAGCGCGTCCAGGTACTGCGACGGGTCGGCCAGGGTCACGGGCCCCTCGCTGAGGAAGCGGTGGCCCCAGGTCAGCCGGTCGGAGTGCAGGCCCGCGATCTCCACCGGGACCACGTCGCCGCCGAGCAGCGCCACTATCCAGCGGATCGGCCGGGCGAAGCGGAAGTCGCTGCTGCCCCAGCGCATGGTCTTCGGGAAGGTGAGGGAGGTCGCCGCGTCGCGCAGGATCTCCGGCAGCACCTCGACGGCGGCGCGGCCGGGCTCGGCGACCGTCGCGAAGACGTAGTCGCCGCGGTCGGTCGCGCGCACCTCGAGGGCATCGACCGACAGGCCGCGGCCCGCAGCAAAGCCCTCGGCGGCCCTGGTCGGGTTGCCATCGGCGTCGAAAGCCGCGGCGGCCGGCGGGCCCTTCACCTCCTGCTCGACGTCGGGCTGGCGCAGCACCACGTCGCGGATGATGATCGCCAGGCGGCGGGGGGTGCCGCAGGTGCGGGCCTCGCCGTGGGCGAGCCGCGCCTCGTCGAGCGCCTTCACCAGCATCCGCTCGAGCTGTCCGAGCGCGGGCAGCACCGCAGGAGCGGGGATCTCCTCCACGCCTATCTCGAAGAGCAGGTCGGCCGTCGAATCCGCCATCAGTCCGCCTCGCTTCGTGTGGTCTGTCTGATGGGCCACGGCATTGCCGGGCTGCAGGCCCCCGCCTACGCGGTGCCCTCCGGGTGCTCCTCCGCGAGCAGTGGGAAGCCCAGCTCCTCGCGGCGGGCCACCCAGGCGCGGGCCACCGCCGCCGCCAGGTTGCGCACGCGCTCGATCATGCCCGTGCGCTCGGAGACGCTGATCGCCCCGCGCGCATCCATCAGGTTGAACAGGTGCGAGCACTTGAGCACGTAGTCGTAGGCCGGCAGCGGGAAGCCCGCCGCGGTGACGCGCCGCGCCTCCGCCTCGCACATCTCGAACATCTTCGACAGCATCCCGACGTCCGCCAGCTCGAGATTGTAGTGCGAGTACTGGCGCTCCTCCTCGAACCGCAGCTCGCCGTAGGTGATGGTGTCGGACCACTGCAGGTGCCGGTAGTCCTCGACGCCCTGCAGGTACATCGCCAGGCGCTCGGGGCCGTAGGTCAGCTCGACCGCGACCGGCCGGCATTGCAGGCCGCCCACCTGCTGGAAGTAGGTGTACTGGCAGATCTCCATGCCGTCGAGCCACATCTCCCAGCCGACGCCGGAGGCCCCCAGGGTGGGCGACTCCCAATCATCCTCGACGAAGCGGATGTCGTGCTGGAGCGGGTCGATGCCCAGCGCCTCGACGCTGGCGATGGCGCGGTCCTGGAAGTCCCGGGGCGAGGGCTTCATGATGACCTGGTACTGGAAGTAGCGCCCCAGGCGGTTGGGGTTCTCGCCGTAGCGGCTGTCGGCGGGTCGGCGGCAGGGCTGGACGTAGGCGACGTTCCAGGGCTCCGGGCCCAGTGAGCGCAGGAAGGTGTCGGGGGCCATCGTGCCGGCGCCGACCTCGATCTCCCACGGCTCGGTGAGCAGGCAGCCCTGCCCGGCCCAGAAGCGGTCGAGGGTGGCGAAGATGTCCTGGAAGGTCATCGCTGGCTCAACTCCCGGGGCCCGGGTCGGCTCGCGGACCCCACCTGCAGATACACGCGCAGGGGCGGGTCGGTGAGGACCCGCCCCTGTGTCGTAGACACGGGTGCGCTGCTGCCCGGCCGTCCCGGTTACAGCCGGCCCAGGCGCGCCGCCTGCTCGGGCGCCACCTTGGGCAGCTTGCGGCGGATACGCGACAGCGCGTTGTCGATGGACTTGATCTTGCACCCCAGCGCGGTCGCCATCTCCTTGTAGGACTTGCCGGTGCGGTACTCGGTCAGGACCTGCCACTCGAAGGGGGACAGGTGCTCGCGCAGTGACTCCTTGAGCAGGCGTTCGCCCTCGAGCCCGAGCACTTCGGTCTCCGGGTCCATCTCCGGGACCGCGCTCAGCACTTCGGAGAGCGAGCGTTCGTCGTCATCGTCCCCGCCCGGCGCGGCCTCGAGGGAGATCGATGAGTTCAGGGGGACCTGCTTCTGCCGGGTCGCGGCCTTCACGGCGGAGATCATCTGACGCTGGATGCACACCTTGGCGAAGCAGGCGAACGACGTGTGCCGATCGGCGCGGAAGTCGTTGATGGCCTCCCACAGCCCGACCATACCGATCTGCAGGAGGTCGTCGCGCTCCGCCCCCATCAGGAAGTAGGACTTGACCTTGGCCCTGACCAGGTTGCGGTACTTGTACAGCAGGTACTCACACGCTTCCCTGTCACCTCGCTCCTGAGCGTTGCGGACCAACTCCTCGTCCGTGAGGTCGCTCAGGGGGAGACTGCGCCTGCGGCAGGCGCCCTCGTCCCGAAAGAACTCGGCTGGATTAACCATCCGCTCACCTCGGCCGGTGCGGTAGAGGTAGAGGGCTCAGTACGCCATCGGTCTTGGCCTCGTCTGCGCGCCGCCAGCCCATGCTGCCCGGCGCTTGACCCGCGTGCGGCGCGCGGGCCTGTCATCTCCTGGTTGTCCACCCCACCGGCCACCACGGTGGCACTGGTCTCGACGGTGTCGTCGTTCACCTCCCGGCGTCATCCTATGTGAGCGACTTTCGTCTGCGTCGCTCCGGCCCCGCACACTCCACCGTGCCAACGGGGAGTCCTTCCCCGCTGGCAAGCCCTGGACGGCGAATGGGCGCGGCGGCGCCCGCTCGCCGACTGATCCGACTGGTCCCGTCGTTGCTCCGAAGGAAGCTGCGATGTGTGGTGCGTATCCGAACCGTCAGGGGCACTATCTGCCTGCCAGAGTTCTGAAAAACTTCGCTATTGTGTGATATCCGGCGAAATCGTGAAGCTGCCACGCCATCAGCGAGTTCCTAACGATGGTCGAGCCCGCCCCGTAGCGGATGGTGAGCCATTCGAAGAGCATGTAGGTGATGACCGTCGCCGTGAACATGCCCAGGACGGCCCCGATGGCCGCCTCAAGAGGGGTCACCTGTACCTTGAGCCGCCTCGAGATGCAGATAGAAAGGATCGCGGTCAGCAACAGCAACCCGGCGGCGATTACCAGGTAGGCCTGCGATGGCTGCTCGATGTAGGCGGTAAGCGGCGTGTAGCCGTAGGCGGCTGCGAAGACGATGCCGAATACACAGAGCAGGTCTACGAGCGCCGGGATGATCCCCCGGTTCCCTTCGAGTGCCATCAGCCCGGCAAACATGGCCAGGCACAGCACATCGATGGGAGTAACCATGAACGGGTCGTCCTCCCGCGGGCAGGTCTTCAGCGTAGGGTTCAGCGCTGCCCGGCACGGGCCCCCGCCCCCGATTGTGCGGATTATACACGAGACCTCAAGCAGCGTCAAGGGCGGGGGGGCGTTCGACAAACGTTAAGGTTCCCTCGCGTCGTCGGCGAGCCGGAAGCGGAACTGTGGCGCCGTCAGCCCCTGCTGCGCTCCATCGACGCGCGCGATCTCCCGGCAGATAGCCCCTTCCGTTTCCAGGCGATGCAGGACCTCGTAGACCGGGTCACAGCCGACCACCATCTCGGTTCGCCCGGAGAGCGGCTTGACCGCGTTGCTGAGCGCCTCGAAGGAGAGCGCCTCGCCGCCGGCGAGCGCCTCCATGATGGCGGCGCGCGCGTCCCCGCGATCGATGTCGTCCCCGACCGCCGCGGACGGGCTGCCCAGCGGTCGCACGCGCATCCCGCCGGCCCGCACCTCGGCCGCCGAGCAAGGCGGCACCCACGTCCACCAGGTCGTGCTGTCGGCCAGCGCGGTCGGGCTGCTGGCAACGCGTGCCCCCGAAGCATCCATGCCCAGGCACATCGGGAAGTTGTAGCGGGCGCCAAAGATAGCGCGGGGATATTGCGGAGTTATGAACAAACCGACAACTTCACCGGGCAGATCGAGGAACGCCGTCTCGATTGCGTCCAGCGGGTCCGGACTGTCGTTGAGACGGGCCTCGATGGTGTGCGCCATCACGTCGCTTATGTGCACCGAGCCGCCATCGGGCAGGGCGGGGTAGCCGCCGACCTGCTGGTCGGATACGGCGGTGAAGACGTGGCCCTCGGCGAGCAGGCGCCGTGCCGCCCCGGAGTCATCGATGAGTCGCTCGAAGCAGCCGCGGGTGCCGTTGGCGATGTAGGCAAGCGTGTCGGCGCAGGCGATGAACGGGTGCGACCAGCCACAGTCGCCGCCGGAGTTGCTGCGACTGTGGGCGAGGCCGATGACGCCGGGCAGATCGAGGGGGGCAATGGTCGCGCGCAGGGCGGCGCAGTCGCCGACGACCTTGGCCCAGTGGATACGTCCCTCGTCGATGGTCGCGATGCCGGTGTAGTAGCCGCCTGCCAGGCCCTCCTGCGCCTCGATCATCTCCAGCAGGATCGGTGCGGCCTGCTCGCTGCCGACGTATCCGGCGATGTTGCACACGTTTGCTCACCGCTGTGCGCGACCTGACCGCCGTCGCGGAGCATAGCACCGGCGGCGCGCTCCGGTCAACCGCCTGGTCGGGGCGTCCGCGGGGCGCCTCGGGGCGGGCGTTGGCCCAGGCCCCGTTCCCCGACGGGCGGCCGTGGCATGCGCAGGTGTTCTGAATACGGCGAGGAAAGGCAGCGTAGCGATATTGCACCTTGCGGTCAGGGAGGCGACGATGAGGACCTTGCTCGTGGGGCTGGCGGCCGCCGCGGTCGCGGGACGGCTGTGCAGTGCGGAGCCCCCCCCACCGCCGGCGCCGCAGGCCGGCGTCGAGCTGCTGCCCGTGCTGGAGGCGACCGCGGGTGCGACCATCGCCGAGCTGTGGCGTGCAGGGAGCACCATCGACGACGCCGGGGCAATCATCGCCCGTCAGAGCACCGCGCCGGCTGAGGGCCTGCGACTTGACGGCCGTCCCGTGCTCCGCCTGACGTGCAACTTCGCGGGCACGACCATCCCCCGGGGGGTCTGGGACCGGGCGATCGACCTCGACCTCACGCGCAACACGGCCGTGTGCTTCGACGTGTATGCCGAGGGGCTCACGGCGATCGGCAGCGCCCACCTCTATCTGCGCAGCGGCGAAGGCTGGTACGGCGCGGGCTGGTATCCGGACGACGAGGGCCGGTGGTGCCGCATTCGACTGCCGCTGGGCGAGTTCTACGTGGACCGGCCGGGCGGTGGCTGGGGCGACATCCGCGGCATCCGCTTCAGCCCGTGGGCGGCGCGGCGCGAGGACGCAGTGCTGTACATCGCCAACTTCGGCCTTGAGACCAGCCCCGTTGCCGGCGCGATCCTGCTGCCGGAGTACTCCGGGCCTGACGGACGGCCGGTTGACGGGATGCGCTGGGCGAACGACCTGGCGTGGATGCTGGACCGCGCCGGCTGTCCGCTGCCCGCCCTCAGCAGCAATGACCTGAGCCCCGAGCGCCTGGACGACCTCGAGCTGCTGGTGCTGCCCTACGTCTCAGGCCTGCCGCCGGAGGATGCCGAGCTGATCGCGGCGCGCGCGCGGAGCGGCGCCAGGCTGCTCGCGTGCTTCAGTCTGCCGGGACCGCTGGCCGAGGTCCTGGGAGTGCGCCAGCTCGGCTTCAGATCGCGCGCGCGGCCGGGTGAGTTCGCCTCGATGCGCTTCGCCGGGACTCCCCCGCACGGGGCGCCCGAGCAGGTGCGGCAGGGATCGTGGGGGATCATCGACTCCGAGGCGGGCGCGGACGCCTCGGAGGTGGCGGCCTGGTGGCATGACGAGACCGGCGCGCGCACCGACGCGCCGGCGATCATCACCTCGGACGCCGGCGCATGGTTCTCGCACGTGCTGATGCGCGACGACCCCGACGCCAAGGGCCGCCTGCTGGTGGCGGTGGCCGAGCAGTACCTGCCGGGCACGGCCGCACGCGTGGCGGAGCGACGTCTGGGCATGATGGGCGAGCGACTGCACGTGCAGGACTGGGTGGCGGCGGTGGAGCTGGCGCGCGCCCAGCCCGCCTTCGGCGTGGAGTCGGCGGCGCTGGTGACCCGGGCGGAGGCCACACGCGAGCGTGCGCAGTCTGTGGCAGATCCGTTCGAGGCCATGAGCCTGGCGGACGCGGCTGAGCGCGAGCTGGAGGAGGCCTTCTGCCGCGCGCAGGAGTCGGTGGCCAGCGAGTTCCGTGCCACCTGGTGCCACCCGGTCGAAGGCATCGCCGGCTGGGGCTGGCAGAGGACGGCGCAGCGGCTGGCCGAGGCGGGCATCGACCATCTGCTGCTCAATGCGCTGCACGGGGCCTCGGCGGCCTACCCCAGCGCGGTGCTGCCCTTCGACCGGAGCAACACCGAGGGGCGCGACTACCTCGGCGAGGCGATCGCCGCGTGCGCCGCGTACGGCATCAAGGTCCACGTGTGGATGACGAACTTCCGGGCCGAGGGGCACACGCCCGACGACCTTATGGCGCAACTGCGCGCTGAGGGCCGGCTCGCGGTGCGCGACGATGGTGAGGTCATCGAGACGCTCTGTCCCTCCGACCCGCGCAACCAGCAGTTGCAGATTGACGCCATGGTCGAGGCGGCGCTGCGGCCGGGCGTCGCCGGCATCCACTTCGACTACATCCGCTACCCAGATGGCCGCACCTGCTTCTGCGAGGGCTGCCGCGAGCGCTTCGCCGCCGAGTTGGGCGTGGCACCGGACGACTGGCCCGCCTGCGTGCTGCCCGGCGGTGCGCTGCGTGAGCCCTGGCTGGAGTTCCGCCGCGCCAACATCACGCGCGTGGTGCGCGAGGTGTCACAGACCGTGCGACGCGAGGCGGCCGAGTGCATGATCTCGGCCGCGGTGTTCCGCAACTACCCCCGGTGTGCCGACGACGTCGGCCAGGACTGGGTCGCGTGGGCGCAGGCGGGCTACCTCGACTTCGTGTGCCCGATGAACTACACGCACAGTCACGCGCAGTTCCGGGCGCTGACCGAGACCCAGCTTGCCCATCTCGACGGCGTGGTTCCCTGCTACCCCGGCATCGGACTGCTCGAAGGGCTGGGCCCGGTGGGCGCGGTTCAGCAGGTGCAGATCGCCCGCGCATTGGGCACCGGTGGCTTCGTCATCTGGAGCGTCTATCCGCAGTACATCGACGACGTCTATCCGTACCTGGGCATGTCGCTGCTGCGCCGCGAGTGACAGCGGCCCGGCGGCGTGGGAGGGTGAATGAGCATGAGCATCAGGCTGGGGCGCGACGACCTCCATGACCGGGTAATGGGCTGCTGGCTGGGCAAGTCCATCGGCGGCACGCTGGGCATGCCGCTGGAGGGCAAGAAAGGCCTCTTCGATCTCGTCTACTACGACCCGGTGCCCGAGGGCGCGATCTTCAACGACGACCTCGACATCCAGCTCGTGTGGCTGCGCGCGCTGCAGCTCTTCGGGCCCGAGGTGACCACGCGCGAGCTGAGCGAGATGTGGCTAAAGCACGTGGTCTACCCGTGGGACGAGTACGGCTTGGGCGCCTCCAACCTGCGCAAGGGCCTGCTGCCGCCAGTCGCGGGCGCCTTCAACAACTGGTACGTGGACTGCGAGGGGTCGCCCATCCGCTCGGAGATCTGGGCGATGGTGGCGCCGGCGGCGCCGGAGGTGGCCGCGCGCTACGCCTACGCCGACGCCATCATCGACCACGCCGGCGGTGAGGGCGTGTGGGGTGAGATGTACCTGGCGGCGCTGGAGAGCGCCGCCTTCGTGGTGAGCGAGCCGCACGAGCTGATCGAGATCGGCCTGTCGCTGATCCCCGAGGACTGCCGCACCGCGCGCGCCGTGCGCGATGTGCTACGCTGGCATCGCGAGGGCGTGGACTGGGTGCGCTGTCGTGAGCTGCTGCTCGAGCACCACGGGCACTACAACCCGCAGGACTCGCCGCAGAACCAGGGCATCGTGACGCTGGGCTGGCTCTATGGCGAGGGCGACTTCGGCGAGTCGATCCTGAAGGCCGTCAACTGCGGCGAGGACGCCGACTGCACGGGCGCGACGCTGGGCGCGATCATGGGCATCGTGCACGGCGCGGCGGCCATCCCGGCGAAGTGGAAGGACCCGGTCAGCGAGGGCATCGCGGTCGGCTGGGGGATCGTCGGCCTCGACTACCCCACCGACCTCGACGAGCTGACGCGCCAGACACTGGCGATGACCGAAGAGGTGGTAGCGGCGAAGGCGCCGCAGGTGCACCTCGTGGACGGGCCGACCGACGTGGCAGGCCTTGATACGCAGAGCCTGCGCGCGCCCGAGCTGATGCGCGAGGTGCAGGCGGCCGACCCCATGACCGCGACCTACGACGTGGGCGGGGTGCGCCTGCACGTGAGCTACGACGGCACGCCGACCATCGGCTACGACGCTCCCGCGCGCGTGCGGCTGACGCTGGAGAGTTGCGCGGACATCGCGGTCGGCGGCGAGCTGTCGCTGCGCGCTCCCCAGGGGATGGCGGTCGAGGGCGGCGGCGAGTTCGCGCTGGGTAAGCGCGGCGGGCGGCAGGCCTTCGACTGCAGCTTCGCCGCCGACCGCTCGCGGGTGAAGCTGCAGGTAAGCAACCCGATCACGGTGCGCATCGCGCTCGCTGGCCACGACGCGCAGGTGGTGCGCTTCCCGCTGCTCGGCGAGGGCGCCTGGCTGGTGGCCGGGCCCTTTGAGGGTGGTATCCACGACGCCTTCGGCCCGGAGGAGAGCTTCGACCCGCTGGGCGAGTGGCCCGGGCGCGATGGCCTGGTACGCTTCCAGCGGCGCTCCTTCCCCGAGAACCAGATGCCGCTGGAGGATCTGCTGGGTGGCGAGCCGGGCGTGATCTATGCCATGACCTGGGTCTTCAGCTCGGTGGACACGCACATCAACTTCGGCCTGGACAGCACCGGCGACTTCTGCCTGTATCTGGACGGCGAGGCCATCGGCCAGGTGGTCGATCCGGAGCCGGTACGGCCCGTGCGCTACCGCTTCGGCCAGGACGTGGAGCGCGGCTGGCGGCAGGTGATGGTCAAGCTGGTGAGCGCGGACGGCACGCTCGACTTCCACTTCTACCTGATGGACGATCGCCCGGAGATCCCCGGCACACGCGGGCACGGGCGCACCGACCTGATCAACACCTACCTGCCGGATGGTATTGCCGAGCACTTCGACTGAGACCCCGGACAGGTGATGCGATGCTGCGGGCGCCCCTGATACTGGCCGCGACCATCGTCGCTGCCGCGTCGTACGCTCAACAGCCGACGGTGACGCCGTGGACCGAGCTGCACCGCGTGGCGATCCCGGATGACCTTCCGGCCCACCCGCGCGTGTTCTGCACGGCCGATGACCTCGCGCGCATCCGGGCCGACTACGCGGCCGGCGACGATTACACACGCGTGTGCGTCGATGAGACTGTGGCGGCGGCGCAGGGCTACGCGGCCACGCCGGTCGGTGCCGGCGATCGCCCGACTCCCACGCACTTCCGCCGGGCGGCGACGCTCGCGCAGGCGTATGCGCTGACCGACGACGAGGACCTCGGCCGGGTGGCGCTGGCGCTGCTGACGTGGGCGGCGGACGTCTGCCCGACCATCGAGCCCACCCGTTCGCGCGGTATCTTCACCGACAGCACGCTCAGCGAGGGCGCGGTGGCGGTCGATGCCGCGATGGCATACGACCTGATCGCGGATGCGCCTTTCGTGAGCGGCGACCAGCGCGCGCACATCGAGCAGGACCTGCTGCGGCGCCTGGCGTGGGAGAGCGGCCATCGCTGCGGGCACCGCAACTCGAGCAACTGGCGCACCTGGGCGCTGGCCATCATCGCCTCCTGCGGCTTCGCCATCGGCGACCGTGAGCTGATCGATGAGGCGGTGAACGGCGCCTGGGACCCCGACCGCAACGCCTACCTCTACGGCGCGGTGCAGCAGCTCACGCATTCACTCTTCGCCGACGGCATCCACTGGGAGCGCTCGATGGGCTACCAGTACTACACCATGAGCGCACTCATGTACGTGCTGGCGGCGGCGCAGAACTCCGGCATCGACCTGTGGGGCGATCTGCCCGGCATCTTGGGGCCCTTTGAGGGAGGCGCAGGTCACGAGGAGTTCGGCCCCGCCGGCCCACGCTCGGTGCGCGCCATGCTCGATGCGCCCTTCTACTACGCCTTCCCGAACCTGAGCTTTGCGCGGATCAACGATTCCGGCACGCGCGGGTTGACCTACCATCGCATCTACGAGCTGGCCTGGCGGCACTATCGCGACCCGAAGTACGCCTGGCTGATCTCGCGCCGGCGCGCAACCGATGAGAACGCGCCGGCGTGGTGGAGCGTCTGGCGGCCCGCCGGCGATCCGTTGGCCGAGGCCGTCGCCGACGCGCATTCGGGCGAGGTCGGGTGGCGGCTGCGCACCGCCGCCGGCGATCGCGTCGCGCTGGTGCAGAACGTGCAGGCGCCGGCGGACCGGGCGGTGACGGTGACCGGCTGGGTGAAGCCGCTGGAGATGGACGGTGGCTCCGCGCACATTCGCTGCAATGCCGGGGGGGAGGCCGTCTTCACCGACCGGGTGACTGAGGCGGGCGGGTGGACGCAGGTGAACTGTACGGTGGGACCGAACCCCGAAGCAGCGCCGGGGACACTGCGCGAGGTGCGGTTGCACGTCTTCCTCGAGGGCGGCGCCGGCGAGGTCATCTGGGACGACATCTCGGCGACCGTCGGCGGCGGCGGCGCGGAACTTGCGCACAACCCGGGCTTCGAGGCGCGCTCCGCCGACGGCCGCGACACCGACTTCTGGAGCCTGGTGAACAGCGCACCGGACGTGCCCGCGGGCCACTTCAGCCTCGCCGAGGACGCCACCATCGGCCTGGTGGGCCGGCACGAAGACGGCTGCACGAACTTCCCGATCGGCGGCTTCACCATCCTGCGTGCGGACGCCGCCGATGAGAGCGCGCTCGCGGTGAACCTGACCTGGGGGCCCTACGGCAGCGGCCACGATCATCCCGACCGCCTCGCCATCGCGGTCTACGGGCGCGGGCGCATCGTCGCGCCCGACGCGGGCTCGTGGGGCTACGACAACCCCATGCACCTGACCTGGGCCAATCAGACCATCGCCCACAACACGCTGACCGTGGACGAGGTCGCGCAGTACCCGCAGGGTGCCTCGGACAGCATCTGGGCGAGCGAGCGCAACGGCCGGCGCGTCTTCGGCGTTCAGCGCCTGTTCCACGCGGGCGAGCGCCTCAAGGCCACGCGCGTCACCTGCGACACCGCGTACGAGGGCGTGCTCATGGACCGCACGCTCTGCCTGGTCGGCGGCTACCTGCTGGATGTGTTCCGAGTGACCTCGGCGGAGGAGCACACCTGTGATCTCGCGCTGCACGGGGTGGGGGAGATGACCGCCGACCTCGCCCTGGAACCGGCGCCCGAGGGCTGGCTGTCCGGCGGCTATGCGCACCTGGCGGACGTGCGGCGCGCCGACCTGGCCGGTCCGGTACGTTGCGTGTTCGCTGACGAGGAGGACGCACTGCTGGCGCTGCATGTGCCGCTGCAGGAGGCGACACTTATCGCCGGAGGGGACCCCACGCGCAGCGGCCAGCCGCCGACGGGCGCGCTCATCTCACGCAGCGTGGGGCAGAGCGCGGCGTGGGTGACCGTGCTGGAGTCCTTCGCGGACGCGCCGAGCGTGCGGGACGCGACCGTCGAGCGCGATGCCGATGCGCTGACGGTGACCGTCGAGCACGCCGACGGGCGCGACGTGTTCACGCTCGAGCATGACCCTGATGGCAGGATCTCGCTGCGCCGCCTCGACACAGGCGGCGCGGCGCTTGCCGAGGAGAGCGCTGTGCCTGAGCCGTAGCCGACCATCACAGGAGGGATCGACGTGGCCAACACGCTGAAGCAGCGACTAGTCGACGCGATGGCGCAGATGCCGGTGGTGGACGCGCACGAGCATCTCCCGGCCGAGTCCGAACGCGTGGAGAGCGACGTGGACGTGTTCACGCTCTTCGGCCACTATACGCACAACGACCTGATCACCGCCGGAATGACGCGCGAGCAGTACGACCGGCTGCAGGACCCGAGCGAGGACCTGCACAAGCGCTGGCGGGTGCTGGAGCCGTTCTACTACGCGACGCGGCATACGTCCTACACACGTGCGGCGCGGCTCGCGGCGCAGCGGTTCTACGGCCTCGACATCGCTGCGGACACCTACGACGAGATCACCGCGCGCATGAAGGCCGCGAACACGCCGGGCATCTACCGGCGCGTGCTCGCCGACGCCTGCAACATCCGCGTGGCGCTCACTCAGAACGGCACCGTGCGCGACGACAGCCACGAACTGCTGCTGCCCGTGCTGCCTCTCGCCTCGGTCAGCTACGCCGGGAACGCGGCCGGGTTGCGCGCGAGCGCGGAGCGGCTCGGGCTGGAGCTGTCGCGCCTCGATGACTGCGACGCGATCATGGAGGCGCAGATCGCCGAGCATAGCAGGGCCGGCAACGTGGGCTACAAGCACGCGTCCCAGGACCTGCTGCAGCCCACCCGCGCCGAGGCCGCGCGCGAGTTCGGGGCCATGCTCTGCGGCCGCGAGCACAATGCACGCGTGGTAGCCGACTGGCTGACACACCGGGCGATGGACATCGTGGGTGACGCGGGCCTGCCCATCGCGGTGCACTGCGGGCTGATCTGGACCAACTGGCATGACTACCGCGAGCGCCACCCCAGGCACATGCTGCCCACCGCGCTCGCGCACCGCGACACGCGCTTCGACCTCTACCACGCCGGCATTCCGTGGGTGCGTGAGACCGGCGTGCTCGCCAAAGGCATGCCCAACTGCTGGCTCAACATGTGCTGGTGCCACATCATCTCCCAGCGCATGAGCGTCTCCACGCTGGACGAGTGGCTGGATCTGGTGCCGGTCACGAAGATTCTCGGCTTCGGCGGCGACTACTCCCGGCCGGTGGAGAAGATCTACGGCCACCTGGTGATGGCGCGCGAAGACATCGCCGAGGTGCTGGCCGGGCGCATCGAGCGCGGGACCATGACCTACACCGAGGCCGTCGAGGCCGCGCGCCTGATGCTGTTCGACAACGCGCGCGAGCTGTACGGTCTCGAGGTGTGACCCGCCGGTCCGGGTGCGTCCATCGACGTGCCACAACCTTAAGCTCGGAAGCAGTTGCCGGGGGGCTATGTCTTGGGTATCCTTCGAGTAGTGGCGATTTCGTGGTGGCGGAAGGGTACCCATGAAGCGCACTGGATTCACGCTTGTCGAGCTGCTGGTCGCGATATTGGCGCGACCCCGGGGCGACCCTGTTCCCCATCTTCGCCCGCGCGCGAGAAGGCCCGGTAGATCTCCTGCCTGTCGAACCTCAAGCAGATCGGCCTGGCGGTGCAGATGTACGCCGATGACCCGGACGAGACGCTGCCGCACTATCAGCGGCCGTTCGGCGGCACGTGGTACTATGACCCGCAGCTCTACATGGAGAACTGGAACATCACCTTCTGTCCGAGCAAGCCGGAGTGGAACGAGAGCGACCCGATCCGCAAGGTCGGCTACGGGCTGAATGAGGTGGTGTTCCCCGCCGAACCGCCCGCCGGCAGTCACTTCCCGCGGCCGGTCGGATCGGCGCAGATCAACTACCCGGCCGAGACCATCGGCGGCGCGGTCAGGGAGCAAGGCAACGTGCGCTGCGTCGGCCCCGGCTCGGACGCCTCGACGACCTGGCCGTACAACGTAGCACGCGCCACAACGACGGCGCCAACTTCTTCTTCCTCGACGGCCACGCCAAGTGGATGGGCGCTGACGGCGAGTGGTCGCAGAGCAACGACATGGGGGACCTGAACTGAGGCGTTGCGCAGCTCCGTCTCCCGCGCGAGCCCGGCGACCGGCGCCGCGGTCGCGCAGTTGGGAGCAGGAATCGACCGGGCGGCGCGCGAAGCGGCCTCAGCGACGAAGACGGCAGCCACGCCGGAGGCATCGATGGCGCTCTCCCACCGCGAGAACTACCTGCACACCGCGAACCTGACCGGCGGCGAGTGGATCCCCATGCGCGTGGTCATCAGCGACGCCTCGTGGGACCAGCTTCGCCACGATCTCGAGGACGTGCTGGTCCACCACCCGCACTTCTTCCCGAACTTCCAGAAGGGCAGGCGCGACTACGACAACTACGAGTTCCGTCCGCAGGCACGCGCGGGCGAGGACTTCGTGGACAACTACGGCTGCGTCTGGCACGGTGAGGTCAACGGCATCACCGGCATCGTCGAGGGTCATCCGCTCGAGGACTGGAATGCGCTTGAGGACTTCCAGATGCCAGACCCGGCGACGCAGCTTCCGCTGGGGCCGGTGGACTGGGACACGGTGCGCGAACAGATGCGCCGACGGCGGGAGCGCGGCGAGCTGTGCATGGCCGGCACCGAGCACGGCTTCCTGTTCCTGCGCCTGTACTACCTGCGCGGCTTCGAGAATCTGATGGTGGACATGGCCACCGAGGAGCCACGGCTCGACCGCCTCATCGAGATGATCACGCAATACACCGAGTACCAGGTCAGGCAGTACCTCGACATGGGCATCGACGTCTACGGTGTCGCGGAGGACCTGGGGGCGCAGACCTCGTCCGTCATGGGGCCGCGCATGTTTGACCGCTGGATCGCGCCGGCCTACCGCCGCATCATCGCCCCGTGCCGCGAGCGCGGTGTGCACGTGCACAACCATTCCGACGGCTACGTCATGGACATCATCGACCGGCTCATCGACGTCGGGATGACCATCTGCAACATCCAGGACCTGGTGAACGGCGTTGACGACATCGCGCGTGAGCTGAAGGGGCGCGTGTGCATCGACATCGACGTGGACCGACAGAGCGTCGTGCCCTACGGGACGCCACGGGAGATCCGGGAGCTGATCGAGTACGAGGTGCGCACGCTGGGCTCGCCTCACGGTGGGCTCATGATGACCTGTGGCATCTACCCGCCCACGCCGCCTGAGAATGTGGATGCGGTGCTGTGCGCGATGGAGCAGTTCGAGCGGTACTGGTGGGAATGACGGTGTGCCGAGCGTCGCTTTCGCTTAAGGTCTGCTCAAGGTGTACTCACAGAGGACGGAATTTTTCGCGACTTCCTGTTGACATCTTGAGTGTTTGTGGGTAGACTGAGTATGGGCTGCCCCGGCCGTCCGCCGGCTACCAGGGGAATGCGGGTACGCATCGGCCCGAGAGGATGACAGGCGTGAGCACCCATGCCCTCTGCAGGCTGTGGCGTGATGAGAGCGCCCTGACCAGCACGGAGTACTGCCTCCTGCTGGCCGTGGTCTCGCTCACAGCGGTCCTCGCGTTCGGTGACTTCTCGACGGAGTTGCAGACGGTCGCCAACCGCACCAGCGACGAACTTGAGCGCGTCAGCGGACTGAGTTGCGCCGGCGGTTAGACGCCATGACCCAAGCCCCCGTCCGCGGCAATATGCGGGACCCTCTGCAGCTCCGGCGGTGATGGCCGACGCGGAGGCGCCAGTGTGCCGGTAGGCCGCCGTCAGCAACGGGGCGCATGGCCAGGCACGAGGCACGAGAACTGACACCCGCGACCGATCTTCCGGCCGCGGGCGTTGTCGGTACCGCCGGTCATGTCGGCGACAGCGTGGGGAGATGTCAGCCGCGGCCTGTCTCCAGCGCCTGCGCGTGGGTGACGGGGGCATTGCGCTTGAGGATGAGGTCGCCGGTGTCCACCGCCAGCGCCTCCGCGACGCGCGGGCACTTGGCCATCAACACGAAGTACGTGCCGTACTCTTCACTGAGCGCCTCGTAGTTGCCCTGCCCCTTAGCGATGACTACGTCATGCTCGTGCAGCCAGTTCCTGACCTCTGCCGAGCCGTAGGCCGGTGCGGTTGCGTCATCACCGTTACTGACCTCCAGCAGCGGCAATACCCCGATCTGGTCCAGCCCTGCTGCAACGGCGTCGTGGCGGGTTGCATCGTTGATAAAGGGACCGCTCTTGACACACACGGCCACGTCCAGCTCCCAGGTGCTACGTACGGTCTCGAGGAGCAGTCGGTCGAACACGATCTCCCCGGCATTGTCGGCGAACAGCAGCATCGAACGGGCGCTCTCGAGTTCTCGACGGAGCGCGGCGTAGTCGTCAACGACGAAGGGCACCTCCAGCGCACGTTCGAGCGCGGCGTCGAGATCATACCGCTCCAGCGCCCCCAGGTCGATGATGTTCCCGGCCGCCGAGATGCGCAGGGCCAGATGCACCGGGTCCTCCGCCGCCTCGACCGCCCGGCGCAGGCGGGGAAGCGCCGCGAGGGCCTGCGCCGTGGCCTTCCGCTTCTGCGCCGAGAACGGGTCATCGACTCCAAGCAAGCGTCGCACGCTTCGGTGCACCGGCATCGCGATGTCGATGGGGGTGCCTCCCCAGTCGGCCCGAGCCAGGTCTCGCATGACCGTGCGCAGTACGCGTTCCTGATCCTCGTACGCGGCACCGGCGGCGCGGGCCGCTCTGAGGGCCTGCTCCAGCATGCAGGTGACGCAGTCGAGTGTGGACTGCATGTCAATCTCCTGACCCGACACGAGAGCGACGCATCGGCGCGCCTGCAGTGGCGTCGCGGCGGGCGCGCCGATGCGATTCAGGTGGTCTTGTTGCAGTGCGTGTTTAGCGCCAGCGCAGGACGGGCACGTCCGCCTGCTCGACGATCTCCGGCCACGCCTCACCCAGGAAGAAGCCGCTCAGGGCGCCCTTCACCGGTCCGCCGACGGCGATGATGTCCGGCTCCCAGGCGCGCATCTGCTCGAAGATGATCGAGGGCGCGTCACCCTCGACGCGCATCACCTCGGGATCAACGCCACGGCTGCGCACCAGGTCGGCGGCGAAGCGCACGCCCTCGGCCAGCTCAGACTCGGGCATCGCGCCGGTGACGACCGCGACCTCCCAGTCGCCCGCCGCGGCAAGATCGGCGACCCATTCGACGGCGTGGCTCGATGCCGGGCTCCCATCGTAGCCGACCAGCGCGCGCTTGAGCGGGCGGTACTCGCCGCGCGCCACGAGGACGGGCTTGATGCACGAGCGGATGAGATGGCGCGTGGTGTTGCCCAGCAGCTCCATGTCGTCATCGCGCCGGCCCTTGCAGCCGAGCACGAGCATGTCCGCGGCCTGCGCCTCTCGGGTCAGCACGCGCGCGGGATGCCCGGCGAGCATGCGCGCCGCGAAGGGCACCTCGGCCACGCGGCAGGCCTCCCCGCAAGCGTCCAGCGCCTGCCGGAACCACTCTACCACGCTGGTCGGCAGCGACTCCAGGCCCTCGATCTCCGCCACGTCATGCTCGGCGACCGGCTGCTCGCCGTTGAAGTCCCCCGCCACGCCCGCCAGGCCGACCACCCCCGCGCCAGCGAGCCCCGCGATCTCGACCGCGTACTGCAGCGCCACCTCGCTGTACGGAGAGCCATCGACCCCGACCATGATCACCTTCATCCATCGTGCCCCTTCCGCTGTGCCGCCTGGTCAGAGGCGATAGTTCGCGACCGTGGGCCGACTCTCCTGCCACAGCCGGGGATCTGTGCAGGTGTGCCGGTGCGCGACGCGGAAGTGTGTCCCGACGGTGCATCAGCGAACGGGGGCGAGCGAGATGCGCAGGGAGATCGAGATCACCATCGGCGAAGACGGGGTGGTGCAGATCACCACCCACGGCTACAAGGGCCCCTCATGCCTCGACGCAGTGCGTCCCCTGGAGGAGGCGCTGGGCGAGGTCATCAACCGGGAGATGACCGCCGAGTACTATGAGCGAGAGACCGGACAGAGCACGCAGCGCACGCGGGGACGCTGAGATCATCATCTCGCCTGATGGCGAGGTGATGATCTTCGACCTCGACCCGAAGCTGCTCGCGGCCGCCGAGGCCCTCAATCCGGCCGACGCGCGCGTGCGCGCCGCCCGGCGGTCGCTGGACGCGCCCGCACGGGACGGCCGTGAGGAACGGCCTTAGCGCCTGGCGCCACAGCCGCGCATCCAATCAGACGGGCCTTCCCCGCCGGCGCACGCGGCGCGCCGGCCTCCCTACGTTCCGCAGTGGGTCGGCGACCGCTTGCGTGATGAGCCACAAGACGCTGATCACACCGTGGGCGATGGCGCGACGCGGCGCCTATTCCGGCAGCACGAGCCGCACCTGAGCCCGGGCGCGCACCGTGGGCTCGTCGTCATCCTCGTAGCGAATCACCGTGAAGGCGCCGCGCGGCAGGGTGGGGAAGCTGCCGCTCACGTGTGCCGAGACATCCTGGCCCTCCGCGGCCTCGGCCAGCTCGATGCGCAGCGGCCCGTACCACGCACGCCCCTGCTGCTTGAGCCGGTAGAGGAAGACCTGCTGCAGCTCGGTCGCGCCCTCGGGCACGATCACCTCGCCCGACACCTCACGCCACTCTTCGCCGAAGCGGTTCGTGAGCGTGCCCACGTCGGCGGTCTCGCCCCCCTCCAGCACGAAGCGCAGGATCACGTGGTTTTGCTCGCCGCCCTCGACCTTACCGGCGAGGCTGACGCGCAGCGTCCCGCCCGGGCGTACCTCCCGTCGCACCGGCACGCGCGCCACCAGGTAGCCGTCGTCGAAGGCGCGGAAGCCGGTCGGGTCATCGGCGTCCGCGCGCGCGGCGCCGTCGTCGTCGAGCAGCGGCAGCACAGTCAGCGTGCTGCCTGCGGGCGCCATCTCCAGCCTCATGCCGCGCTCGAGTACGCCCTCGTAGCGCACGCGCGCGCGCTCGTCGCCGAGCGAGGGGTTGGTGACCGTGCCCTCGATGCACTCGATGGTCACCGCCGGCTGCACATCGCCCGTCAGCCGGAACCCCGGCTCGATCCACTGCGTGCCGGAGACGCCCACCTCGTGCACCTGCGCCGGCGGGATGGCCGTGTCACCCGCGAGCGTGATCTCGGTGGCCCCGCCCTCGTGGGCCTTCGCGGTGAGCGTGAACGGCCCGGCCGGCGTGCCGTCGAAGTCCTCGGGGACGGTCACCCACCAGTCGGCCACACGTAGCTCGCCCGGTTCCATATCACCGAGGTCCAGCGTCGGCGGCGCCGATGCGTTGGGGTCGATGGCGAAGCCCTCGGGGACGGACAACGTGATCTCGGCGTCATGCGCGACCGCCTCATCCGCATCGAGGAAGAACGAGGCCTCGCGTGCGTTCTCGACGATCACGCGCGGATGGATCATCCCGCCCGGCTTGGCGCTCTCCAGCGGCAGGTCCGCGTGCAGGCGTAGCGGCGGATAGGCCCGCACCACGTCCATGCCCACGTCCTCAAGCGCCAGGATATGCCGCCAGTGCTCCGCGCGGGACACGCCGCGCACGTTCGCCTCGGGCCGCCCTGCGAACGCCGGGTCATCGTTCCACGCGTTGCGCGCCGCGCAGTTGCCCGGGCAGTAGAGGAAGTAGCCCATGTTCTGCGGTACGCGCTGCTTCGCCATCGCCAGGCACTCGTCCCACGTGCACAGGCGCATGCCCCCCGGGTGCGAGACCTGCGAGAAGAACACCCAGTCGTTGTCGTGCGCGAGCCGCAGGTAGCGCTCCCAGATCGCGCGATTGTTGGGGTAGGCGAAGAAGCCGTCGCACAGGCCGGGCTTGATGATGTCGGCCCAGCGGATGGGCATGAGCATGCGCGTCTCCAGCGGCGTGCCCTCGGGCACCATGTCGAGCGACGCGTGGTTGGTCTGCTGGTAGTACCACACCAGCCGCCCGCCGGAGGCCTCTTTCATCGCCGCGTGAATCTCGCCCAGCACCTGCACCCACTTCTCGCCCCACCACCGGCGCGTGTCGTCATCCCAGACCAGGGGCTTGCCACGCTCGGCCTCGATCTCGGCGCGGAAGCGCTCGAGGTCCCAGGTCAGGGAGCCGCCCGTCTCGTTGGTGCGGAACGGGTCGCCGCTGAAGTGCCCGGGCAGCTCCTCGAGGAAAGTCAGCCCGACTACATTCTCGGGCCTGGTGATGTTGTCGAGCACCACCGAGACCTGCGCGTTGATGTTGTCGATCACGCCCTGCATGACGCCGGGCTTGTAGAGGCAGTGCAGGAAGGTCGCCTGGTAGCGGTTCTCGGGGCAGTCGCCCAGGCCCATGATCGGCCAGACGCGGATGACGATCTTCAGGTCGGGGTTGATCTCGAGCAGCCGGTTGATGCCCTCGACCGTCTCGGGCGTCGCGCCGATGTTGCCGAAGCACAGGTAGAGCCAGTCGTAGCGCGCAACATCGAGTTCGCTGAGACCACCGGCGCCGCCGTAGTAGCAGCCCACGCCCAGCTCCCAGTAGTGATCCGCAGGCTGGGCGCTCACGGCCGTCGCCGCCAGTGCCGCCGTCAGCGCGACGCCCACTGCCGCCGTCGTCCGCATGGTCTGACCTCCCGTTACCGGCTGAGCAGCCACTGCGTCGCCGCGAGCACGCCTTCCATGCGCGCGAGCGTCAGCTCAACCGGGAGCCCGCGCTCGCCGGGGATCTCGAGGTTGAAGATGCCCTCGAAGCCGATCTCGCGCAGCGCCGCGATCCCGGCCTCCCAGTCGATGGAGCCGCGCGTGGGCGCCAGGTGCTGGTCGCTGGAGCCGTCATTGTCCTGAATGTGCAGGGCGATGAGCCGCTCGCCACACTGTCGCACCGACTCGGCCATGTCGAGGCCCTGCACATTGCCGTGCCCCACGTCGAGGCAGATGCCCACGTTGTCGGCGCCCACCGCATCGATAAGCTCGTGCAGTTCGGGGATGGTCGCGCCGAAGCTGCGCTGACCGAGCGCCCCGCGGGTGGCGCGGGACGCGTCCGTCATGTTCTCGACCGCCAGCGCGAAGCCGTGCTGCGCGGCGTGGCCGGCCAGGCGCGCGAAGCTCTCCAGCCGGCGCGCGCGTTCGGCGCGCTCCTCGTCCAGCGTCGCCGGGCGTTCGCCGCCGGGGTGGATCACGCCCACCTCTATGCCCATGCGCTCGCACAGCACGATCTGCCGCATGACCGTGGCCAGGTCGCGCTCGCGGGCTTCGTCATCGGCGGCTGCGACGTTGGCCTGGATCAGCAGGTGCGCCTGCGGGATCGCCACGCCCAGCTCCTCGGCGACGTCGCGCAGGTCATCCGCCGCCTGCTCGGGCGCCTCGGCCTCGGCGATCATCACCAGGTGCTCGGTGGAAAGCTCGAAGGCCTCCCACCCGATCCCGGCGAGCGCCCTCACGGCTTCGGTCGGCGACAGCTCCACCACGATCGCGGTCCACAGTGCAGGGGTCATCTCACGCCTCCTCCGGCCAAGAGCCAGCGGGCCGTCGTAAGAACGCTCTCCAGCCACGCCTCCTGCGCCTCGATGGGCTGGCCGCGCAGGGGGCCGATCTCCAGGTTGAAGATGCCCTCGTAGCGGATCTCGCGCAGGGCCGCGACGGCCGCCGGCCAGTCCAGTGTGCCGCGCAGGGGTTCGATGTGCTCGTCGGCGTGGCCGTGGTTGTCATTCATGTGCGTGGCGATGAGCCGGCCGCCGCACTGGCGCAGCGCCTCGCCGACCGGGATGCCCTGCAGGTTCGTGTGTCCCGTGTCGAGGCAGATGCCGAAGTTGTCCATGCCGACCGCGTCGATGACCTCGAGCAGATCGGGGATGACCGAGCCGAAGCGGCGGCGTCCCATCGCCGAGGTCTCGTCGCCGTGCGGATCGTAGGTATTCTCGATGGCGATGCTGAAGCCGCGCCCGGCCGCGAACTCGACCACACGCGCGAAGCTGTCGACGCGTGTCTGCGCAACGCGTGCGTACTCGTCAAGATCCGCCGGCATCCCCCCGACCGGATGCAGGATGCCGACCTCGATTCCCATGCGCACGCACAGCTCCAGGTGCCGCTCGACCAGCGTCAGGTCGGCGTTGCGCTTCTCGGCATCGAGCGACCCCATCTCCGCGACCTCAAAATGTACCTGCGGCATGCGCATGCCCAGTTCAGCCACGAGTGCGCCGATACGCTCGGCCTCCGCCTCCGGGCGGTCGGCGTTGGCGATCTCGCGCAGATGGGGGAGGGCCAGCTCGACGCCCTCCCAGCCCATGCGGGCCATCGCGCGCAGGCTGCCCTCCAGCCCTGCGTCCATGAGTACGTGCGACGTCGCTCCGATGTACATGCACAAACACTCCGATCGCTGCGCGCCGGATGATGGGCAAGCGTGGCTACAATTCGACCACGCCGGGCCGGTCGCCGATGTTCAGGATGGTCTCGGCGATGCGCGTGGCCTCGATGCCCTCGCGGGCGCCGACCTGCGGCTGCCGGCCGGTCTGCACGCACTCAATGAAGTGCGCCATCTGCCGCCGGAACCAGTCGGCGCCGGTGTCGGGCTCGAACTCGACCAAGTGCTCGCCGTCTTCGAGACGCACCGACAGTTTGCCGTCGCCCGGGAACATGATCGCGCCCCCGGGGCCGAGGACGTCATGGGCGCCATCGGCACGAACGGTCGAGCCGAAGCCGGGCAGCCCCCACGACCAGCACATGATGAGCTGGTCGCCCGACTCGAAGTCCACGACCGCGGTGCCGGTGTCCCAGGCGGTGGTGGTCTGCTTGAGCCTGCGCAGGTTCGCGCAGATGCGCTCGGCTTCGCCGAAAGTGAAGCGCGCCCAGTCGTAGTTGTGCACGGCGCCGTCGATGAACGGGCCGCCGCCGAGTTCTTTGTCGAAGAACCAGGGCGTGGGCGCGCCCGAGCCGCCGCTGACCGAGCGCCACACTACCGGCCGGCCGATCATGCCGTCGTGGATGACCTCGCGCATCTTCAGCCACTCGTTGCAGTAATGCCGGACGAAGGCGAGCTGCAGCTGCACGCCCGCCTCGTCGCAGGCGGCGGCCATCTCCTCGCACTTCGCCACCGTCATCGCCATCGGCTTCTCGCACAGCACGTGCTTGCCGGCCCGTGCGGCCGCGATCACCGCGTCCGGGTGGTAGCCCGTGGGCGTGCACACCACGACCGCGTCCACGTCATCGCGCGCGAGCAGCTCCTCCATGCTGGTGGTGCCGCACTCCGTTCCGTAGTCCGCCTGGTGCTTCTTCACGGCCTCCTCGTTGACGTCCATCGCGCAGGCGATGAAGGCGTCCGGGTGCTCGACGACGTGGGGGGCATGCGCGCGGTGGATGCCGCCGCAGCCGATGAAGCCGATGCCGATCTTCGACATGTGTGTGCTCCTCCTGTGTCCGTCACGTGTGCTGTGCGTCAAGCTGCGCTCGCGCCTCGACCAGCGCCCGGATGTGATCCGGCGTGGTGCCGCAGCAGCCGCCGATGACGCGCGCGCCCGCCTCCACCAGCGCGGCGAAGTGCGCGGCCATCTCCGCCGGCGTCTCGTCGAAGACCGTGCGCCCATCGACCAGCGTGGGCATGCCCGCATTCGGCTTGGCCCACAGCGGCAGATCGGTGGCCGGTGCCATCAGCGCGATGACCTCGATCATGTTCTCTATCCCGTGGCCGCAGTTGCTGCCGACGACGTCCGCGCCCGCGGCCTGCAGCTCCTCGGCGGCCTGCTCGGGCCGCACGCCCATCATGGTGGCGTAGCCCTTCACGCCCCTGTCGAAGGTCATGGATGCGACCACCGGGCCGTCGAAGTTCTCCTTCGCGGCGCGGATGCCGGCCTTGATCTCGCCCAGGGCGGTCATGGTCTCCAGCAGGATGCCGTCGGCGCCGCCCGCGGCCATCGCCCGCACCTGCTCGGCGAAGACGTCGACCATCTCGTCCTCGGTCACCAGGCCCAGCGGTCGCATGAACTCGCCGGTCGGGCCGATCGAGGCCACCACCAGCGCGCGGTCGCCCGCGGCGTCCTTCGACAGCTCGGTGGCGACGCGGTTGATCTCCTCGACCTGATCGTCCAGCCCCACCTTCGCCAGCTTGAAGCGACTGCCCCCGAAGGTGTCGGTGAGCACTATCTGCGCCCCCGCCGCGACGTAGGCCGCCGCGACGTCGCGCACCGCGTCGGGGTGGTCGAGCACCCAGCTCTCAGGCGCCTCTCCCGGCTGAAGGCCACGTTCGGTAAGCTGCGTGCCCCACGCGCCATCGGCGATCACGACCGTCTCCTCCGCCAGCAACTGCGCCATCGTCTTCACGGTGATGTCTCCCTGTCTGCGACGCGGTAGATCCGGATCATCTCGACGTACCGCCCGCACGTCAGCTTCCCCTCCGGGCAGTGCCCCAGGCGCACGCACTTGGGGCCGGCGTCCTGGAAGGTCGCGGGCGCCACCGGCCGCACCCGCGCCAACATCATGTCGGCCACGCGGCGGATCTCCCACTGCGCGCGCCGGCACAAGCGCTCGGCGAAGAAGTGCAGCAGCTCGCGTGCGTTCATGGTGACGAAGATCTTCGTCTCGCACGCGTTGGGCAGCACGTAGCGTGCATCCTGGTTGCTGCTCTCGCCGGTGCGCCCGAGCGCGTCGTTGAGGGCCGCGTAGCGCTCGGCGATGAGCGCCATGGTCTCCTCGAAGTACTCAACAGCGTCCACCGCGCGACCGTTCACCTGCACCGTACGCCCCGCCAGCTCGGGCGGCACCACGTAGTCGAACGAGTCGTGCGCCACGTAGCGCTGCGAGCGCTGTGAGTAGCTGGCGATGCGGTGGCGCACAAGCTGGTGGGTCAGCGCACGCGAGACGCCCTCCAGGTAGAACGTGAACGACGCGTGCTCCAGCGGGCTGTGATGGCCCATGCGCGCGAGGCGCGCCACCAGGTCATGCGCGTCCTGCGCCGCGCCTTCGAAGAGCCCCTCGGTGTCCGCAGCATAGCACAGCCGCGCCGCGGCCGCGATGACCTCATCGGGGCGCTCGGTGTGCTGCACGAGAGTCACCTGCGGCTCAGCGGCGGGCACCAGCCGTCATCCATTCGGCTTGCGGTCGAGCAGAATGCGCACGGGCATGTCGAGTTCGCCTTCGAGTGTGCGAGTCCTCTGCCCGCTCATCCGCACCCGCCCGGGACCATGTTCCCCGGGTTCAGGATCCACGCCGGGTCGAGCGCGCGCTTGGCGGCGGCGATCTCCTCGAGGCCCTCCGGCCCGTACATCAGCTCAAGGTAGGGCACCGGCCGCCCGCCGATGGGCAGGGCCTTCTTGCCCACACCGTGCTCGGCGGTGATGGTGCCGCCAAGGCCGATGGCGGTACGCGCGAGGAATATGTACTGCTCCATCGCGGCGGCCTCCTCAGCGGCATCGGCGGGCAGGAAGTCCACGTGCAGGTGGTAGTTGCCGATGTGCCCGAAGAGCACCGCCGACTCGTCCGGACGGCCGGTAATCTCCAGGAAGCGCGCCAGCGCCTCGTGGTAGGCGTCCATCATCGCCTCGAAGGCCTCCGCCGGGACCGCGTAGTCGGTGCACAGCTTGTTCGTCCCGTGCGCGCGCAGCCAGGTGTTGACGTTCTCGGGCAGCGCATGGCGGAAGTCGCGCTGGGCCGCGCGATCACGCTCGGAATCGGCGAACCAGTCGTCCAGCGGGTCGCTCGCCTCGATGATCTCCGCCAGCAGGTCGATGGCGTTCGGGTCATCGACCGCAACCTCGGTGAAGATCGCCGCCTGGTGCTCGGGCCGCACCTGCGGCTGGTCGGCCATGAAGCGCAGGGCGCCGGGGTCGTAGAACTCGATGGAGACGATCGGCGCACCCTGGCGGGCCGCATCGCGCAGCGCATCCGCGTGCGCGATGGCCGCCTCCTCGGTGGCGAAGAACGCGGTGTCGGAGACCAGGTCCGGGCGCTGGGTCACGCGCACCAGCGCCGCGGTGACCACGCCGAGGATGCCCTCCGAGCCCACGAACAGGTCGATGAGGTCCATGCCGTCGGCGGCGTAAAGGCCCGCCGCGTTCTTGGTCGCGGGCATGCCGTAGGAGGGAGCAGTGACCTCGTGTTGCGTTCCGTCGAGCGAGGCGAAGCGGAGCGTCCGGACCTGCGCGGTGACATCTCCGCGCGACACATGGAGTTGCTCGCCCGTCGGCAGCACGAGTTCCAGCGCCTCCACCCACTCGCGCGTCGCGCCGTAGCGGAAGGTGCGCGCGCCTGAGGCGTTCTCGGCGACCGCGCCACCGAGCTGGGCGGACATCTCCGTGGGTGCGGGCGGGAAGAGCAGCTCGGGCGCGAGCAGTGCATCGAGCGCCGCGAGCGTGATCGCCGGCGGGCACCAGGCCCGCTGCCCGTCACGGTCGAGCGCGATAGTGTACTCCAGCCCCTGGTGCTCCCCGGCGACCGGCTCGAAGCCAGCGCGCTCGGACGCGTGCGACATCAGCTCCATGGTCATGATGATGCCGCCGCAGGTAGCAACGCGCGCGCCCGTCAGCCCGGTGCCGCCGCCCGAGACGGTGACCGGGGTGCCTGACGCGTTGGCCGCGCGCAGGACCTCAGCGACGTCATCGGCGCTTTCGGGGAAGACCACCGCCTCGACACGCTCGGCGAAGAAGGTGTTGCTCTCGTCGACTGCGTACTGCTCGATGACCTGCGGATCGGTGCTGCGACGCATCATCGACCTCCGGCTTCGGCGACTCCTGACGCAGGCGCAGGTTCGCCACCGAGGCGTCGGCCTCCTGTGCGCCGCATCCTCCTCTCTCCCGTCGCGCGGGTCTCAAGGCTGCGAGCGCGTGAGCTGCCGTTCCGTGGCATTCCGCCCGTGGGCGGGATCACACGGAACAGCCACGGCAACGGCAAACAGCCCGGCGGTCTGAAGCCCGGCCGCTCCACAACGGCAACGGCGCTCTCCGCCGTCCGCCCGCGTTCCTGTGCGCGCGGCGGCGCAGGGATGGGATGCGGGCGCGGCGAACCACCCGCCTGCCGGGCAGGCCGCGCCCGCGAGAGGCGTCGATGAGCTACGAACGAGGCTGGCAGGCGCTCAATCTGCAGATGCCCGACCACATCCCGCACACCGAGTACGTGTCGAACCCGGCGTGGGTGAAGCACCTGACCGGGCTGGACATGTACGACCCGGCGCAGGCCGCCGAGGCGGCGGTGGCGCTGGTGCGTGAGTGGGACTACGATCTGCGCTGGTTCAACATGGCGCCGCCCAATCAGCCGCGTCTCACGCACATGGGCACCGCCGTCTGGCGCGACGGCTTCGAGGTCACCGACAACCGCGTGTGCCCGTTCGCAGGCGTCGAGGATGTGCTCAGCTTCGATCCGGTCGAGGCCATCGGCATCCGGCCGCACGATGAGCTGGTCGAACACTTCGCCCGCACGTGGCGGAACGCCCAGGATCAGACGCCGACCGCGGTGGTGCCCGGCGGGTACTACAACACCATCTTCTCGTGGTGCATCCTGACCTTTGGCTGGGACCTGTTCCTGACCGCGGCGGCGCTTGATGAGGAGCGCTTCGACCGTGTGCTCGAGGGCTTCTTCGAGCTGTCCATGGCCTCGTTTCGCGCGCAGGCGGAGTGCGGCTGCAGGGTCTTCATCTGCCACGACGACATCGTCTGGACCTCAGGCGCGGTCTTTCGGCCGGAGTGGTACCGCGCCCACGTCTTCCCGCGCTACCGCCGGCTGTGGCAGCCGCTCAAGGATGCGGGGATCATCCTGCTGTTCTGTTCGGATGGCGACTACACGGAGTTCATCGACGATCTCGCCGACTGCGGCGCCGACGGCTTCATCTTCGAGCCCATGACCGACCTGGAGTACGTCGTCGAGCGCTACGGGCAGAGCAAGGTCATCATCGGGAACATCGACTGCCGCATCCTGACCTTCGGCGGCGAAGAGGACATTCGGGCCGAGGTGCAACGCTGCGCCGACCTGGGGCGCGACTGCCCGGGTTACTTCTTCGCGGTGGGCAATCACATTCCGTACAACGTGCCGGTCGAGAGCATCGCGATCTACGCCGACGCGATCCGCGAGCTGGGCCGGCGCGGCTGAGGAGGCGCCGGGGATGGGCTGCACGCTGACGGACTTCACGGACGTGCCCGACACCGCCGCGCAGGTGATGCGGTTGACCAATGCCGCCTTCGCCGAGTATGAGGGCGCGATGGAGGTCGATGAGGCGTGGACCGCGTGGTACCTGCGGCGCCCGGGCACCGAGCCGGCTTTGTGCCAGGCCGCGCTTGACGGCGACCGGCTGGTCTCGCAGGTGCTGGTGTGTGTGCAGGAACTGCAGCTCGGCGGCGAGCGCACGCGCTGCGGGATCATCGACAGTGTGGCGACATACCCGGACTACCGCCGCCAGGGCCTCGCGCGGGCGCTCATGGAGCGGGCGCACGAGGCCCTGGCGGCGGCGGGCGTCGAGGCGTCGGTGCTGTACACGAACCCGGCGGGCCATCCCTACCGCTTCTACGAGCGCATGGGCTACCTCACCCGGGCGCAGGGCGCGATGTTCATGGGGCCGCGCCCTGGTTGGGGTGGCTGCGCACCGCCGCCGGTCGATGCCGCTGAGCATGGCGCGGCGCTGCGCGCGCTGCTGGACGGCTACTTCGCGGGCTACGAGGGTTACGCGCCGCTTGACGAGGCGCTGTGGCGCTGGCATAAGCTCGACCCGCCGGGTGAGGCCCCGACCATCATCGGCGAGATGACCGGTGCCGGCCCGATCTCGACGGCGACCTTCGCGCGCGCCGATGTGAAGCTGCCATCGGGAACGCGCACGGTCTGTGTGGCGTACGACCTGGCGGCCGACGTGATGAACGCCGACCAGGTGGGCTCGCTGCTGGCCGCCGCGCCCGAGGAGACGGTGCTGCTGATCCTCGACGAGGCGGCTCCGGAGTGTCAGATGCTCGGTGACCTCGGGCTGGAGCGCGAGGTCGGCGAGGTCGCGATGGTGCTGCCCTTCGCGGGCCACGTGCGCGACGCGCTGGCGGACCATCGCGGCCCGTGGTACTTCATGGTCGAGTCGCTGGTAGGAGTGTGAGAGGGAGGTGGACGCGCGTGAGACCTGAGGGACTGCCGGTCATCGATGCCGATCTGTGCACCAACTGCGGCCGCTGCGTGGCCGTGTGCTCGACGGATGTGCTGGTGGCGGGCGAGCAGCGTCCCGCGCCCGATGGCCCCACGCCGTGCTTCGTGTGCGGACACTGCGTCGCGGTCTGTCCCACCGGGGCGATTACTCACCCATCGATGAACCCGGAGCATTTCCGCGAGCTGCTGCCGTGGGACGACGGCGTGGACCCACGCCTGCTCTTCGATCTGCTGCGCAAGCGGCGCAGCGTGCGCAGTTACGCGGACCGGCCGGTGTCCGAGGAGGACGTGATGACGCTCATTGAGGCCGGCGTGCAGGCTCCGAGCGGCCTCAACGAACAGTCGTGGCACTTCAACGTCATCCAGGACCCCGATCGCCTGGCGCACATCCGCCGCCGCATCCTGGCGATCTACGTCTCGCTGCTGAACATGCTCGACGGCACACTCAGCCGCGCGATGCTGCGTCTGACCGTGGGCAACCACGCGATCGAGAGTCTCGAGGAGGCGCGGCCGCTGCTCAACAACATCATCGCGAAGCACCACGATGGTCAGGACCGGCTGCTGTGGGACGCCCCGACGCTGATGGTCGTGCACTCGCCCGAGGAGGACCCGGCGGGCACTGAGAGCGCGCACTACGCCGTGAGCAACATCATGCTCATGGCGACCGCCATGGGCCTGGGCACCTGCGTCGTGGGTTTCCTGACGGCCGTCGCCGAACGCGACCGGCGCCTGCAGGAGCTGCTGGGGGTGCCGCCGGAGCACACCATCGATGCCGCGCTGGTTATCGGCTACCCCGCGGAGGAGTACCTGCGCTCGGTGGACAAGCGCGCGGCTGCGATCGACTTCATCTGACCGTCGGCATCCGAGGAGTGACTGCCGTGGAGGACGTCCGGCCCGAGATCGACCAGGAGGTGTGCATATCCTGCGGAGCGTGTGTCGAGGTCTGCCGGTTCGAGGTGCTCAAACTGCGCCGGAGCGGCGTGGAGGCCTGCGGCATCGGCCGCTGCATCGTCTGCGGGGCGTGCGCCGTGGTCTGCCCGAGCGGGGCGTTGACGCATCCGGCGATGCCGGCTGAGCGCATGCGCGACCTGCCGGCTCAGCCTGCGGTCGGCTACGAAGACTTGATGGCGCTGCTCGGGCAGCGCCGCAGCATCCGCCGGTACACCGACGAGCCGGTGCCCGAGGCCGACCTGCGCAGGCTGGTTGAGGCGGCGATCCTGGCCCCCAGTGGCCACAACGCGCAGCCCTGGGCGTTCACCTTCGTGACCGACTCCGCGCGCCTGGACGAGATTCGCGCGGCCTACGCCGAATTCTACCGCGATCTGCTCGCGCGCGCGGCGGACGACTCCGGCCGCGAGGAGCTGGCCGCGAGGCATGGCGAAGCTGCGCTGCACATGCTGGACGCGATGAGCGGGGCGCTGCGGCTCATCGTGCGTGCGCACGACCGCGGCGACGACCGCCTGATGTGGCACGCGCCGGTGCTGGCGATGGTGCACTCAACCGCCGATGCCCCGGTGGCAGAGGTGAGCTGCACCTACGCGGCCGCGAACATGATGCTCGCGGCGACCTCGCTGGGGCTGGGGACATGCATCGTCGGCTTTCTCAACATGCCGATGTTGATCGATCCGGGCTTCATGTCCGTGCTGGACCTGCCCGAGGGCCACGTGCTGCGCGTGGGCATGGCCGTGGGCCATCCGGCGCGGCGCTACCTGCGCTCGGTGGTGCGCCGCGAGCCGCCCGTCACGATCATCTGACGCGCCGGAGGTCTCCCCACGATGCCGGAGGTCGAGCGTCACCACGCTATTGCCACGTTCCGCGACGGGAGCGAACTCGCCACGCCCTGGTGGCGTGTGCGATCGGGCGCCGACGGTCCCGACCTGCTGGTGCTCGCAGCCCAGCACGGCAACGAGGTGCAGGGCGCGGAGGTCATCCGGCGCTTCATGGGTGAGTGCGCCGAAGGGCTGCTGTGTGGGACAGCGTGGCTGGTGCCGTTCGCCAACCTGCCCGCGATCCGCCACCGGCGCAACAGCATCCTGCTCGGCCCTGAGGAGAAGGGCACTGACCGACATCGCGCGCACAACATCAACGGGCAGTGGCCCGGCGATCCGGAGGGCAACGACGTGCAGCGCCTGGCGCACGCGCTGCACGAGGAGATTGTGCGGCACGCCAGCCACGTGATCGACCTGCACTGCTGGAACAAGTTCTGGGCAACCGCCACGCTCGCCACCGACGATGGCGGCGAGAGCCGGCGCATGGGCGAGGTCGCGGGCACACGCTTCACCTGGTGGCGTCCGGCCGCAGCGGTCGATCCGCCCGCGCAGGTGCGCGACGTTGTCATGGCGCGCGGCGGCGCAGGCATGGCGGTCGAGTTCGCCGGCCAGTACGTGATGGTCGAGCGCGAGGTGCAGACCGGCCTGCGCACGGTGACCAACGTGGCGAAGATGCTGGGCATGCTGCCGGGTGAGCCCGAGCTGCCTCCGGACACGGGCATCGCTGTCACCGATGACACGACGGTCGTGGTCGAGGCGCAATGCTCAGGGCTCTTCGTGCAGGCCCCCGACCTGCAGCTTGAGGACCGCGTTGAGGCGGAGCAGAGCCTGGGGCACATCATCCGCGACGATGGCCTCGCGACCGAGGAGATCGTCGCGCCGGTCGGCGGCTGGCTGTGGCGCTTCGGCAGCCACCGGCCCGACCCGGACGTCAGCCTCGCCGACCAGCACCCGTACTCGCAGCCCGGCGACCCCATGGCGAGCATCGTGACCGGGTAAGACCACGCAGAGACGAGCAGGAGGCAGAAAATGGCGCCGGCAGCGACGCTCGACCACGCAGTCGCGACGCTCACGGATGGCTCAGAAGTGCGCACGCCGTTCTGGCATATCGACTCCGGGCGCGCGGGTGAGAGCTTCATGGTGCTCGCCGCCCAACACGGCAACGAGGTGCAGGGCTGCGAGGTGATCCGGCGCTTCCGCGAGGTGTGCGAGCAGGGCCTGCGCGCGGGTGAGGTCTTCCTCGTGCCCTTCGCCAACCTGCCGGCGCTGCGCCATCGGCGCTCACACATCAGCCTCGGGCCCGAGCAATCCTACAGCGATGATGCGGGCCACAACATGAACCGCACCTGGCCCGGCGACCCCGAGGGCAACGACACCGCGCGCGTCAGTCACTCCATCTACGAGGCCGTCGCGCGCCACTGCTCGCGCTGCCTGGACCTGCACTCGTGGTCGCGCTTCACCGCGACGGCCACGCTGGCGCGCAGTGACAACGAGCACTCCACCGCGATGGCCCGCGCCTCCGCGATCCGCTTCATCAGTTGGCGCCCGGGCGGCGGGAACACGGGCGGCGGCACCACCATCGGCGCGCACTTCAACAACGATCCGGCCCGCGGCGCGATCACCATCGAGCTGGCGCCGCAGTGGGTCATCCGGCCGAAGGAGGTTGCCGAGGGCCTGCGGGCGGCGACCAACTGCGCGAAGCTCTTCGGCATGCTCGACGGCGACCCGGAGCCGCTGGACGGCCCGTACGTCGAGTTCGGCCTCGACGCGGAGGGCGATGAGGCGCGGCTGCACAAGCTCGAGGCGCCGTGCGCGGGGCTCTTCGTGGAAGCGGGGCTGCAGACGTCCGACCGCGTCGAGGCCGACCAAGTCCTCGGCCACCTGATCCGCGAGGAGGACCTGGCGACCGTCGAGTTCCACGCGCCCGCCGCGGGCTACCTGTGGAACTACGGCTGCTTCCGCGAGCACAGCGATGTCGGCCTCCCCGGTCAGCATCCGTGGGCGGACGCCGGTGATCTGCTGGCGTCCGTGCGCGAGTCGTAGGCCGGAAGGGCGTCCACGTCAGCGGCGGTCTGGCCCCTCGTTGACCACCAGGTCGCGCACGCGCGCCAGCGTCGGCTCGTCTACCTCAGCGCGCGTGATCACGTACTCGGGCTCGTACTCCGTGGCCGAGACGTGCCCCCGCTCGTTGAGCAGCTCCATCAGCTCCATGCGGTCGTAAGGGATGTGCAGCGTCACCTCGATCAGGTGCGCGAACAGCAGGTCCGACATACGCCGGCGCAGGTCGTCGAGGCCGGTGCCCTCCAGCGCCGAGACGCGGATGGCGTTGGGGATGCGGCTCTGCAGGATCTCGAGCGTGCGCTCGGAGGAGACCAGGTCGATCTTGTTGAGCACGGCGATGGTCGGGAGTTCCGCCGCGCCCAGCTCCTGCAGCACCTCGGTCGCCCCGGCGTACTGCTCCCACGCCGCCGGCCACGCGGCATCGACCACGTGCAGCAGCAGGTTCGCCTCGGTGACCTCCTCGAGCGTCGCGCGGAAGGCCGCCACGACCTGGTGCGGGAGGTCCTGGATGAAGCCCACGGTGTCGGTGAGCAGGCACTGTCGCCCCTCATCGAGGTCAATGCGCCGGGTGGTGGGATCGAGCGTCTCGAACAGCCGGTCGTGAGTACTGACCTCGTGCGAGCCCGCGAGCGCATTGAGCAGCGTGGACTTGCCGGCGTTCGTGTAACCCACCAGCGAGGCGGCAGAGAGCCCTGACTGCCGACGCGCGCGGCGCTCGGTCTCGCGACGCGTCCGCACTTCCTCGATCTCCTCCTCGAGGCGCTGGATGCGCCGGCGCAGCGTGCGGCGTTCGACGTCGATCTTGGTCTCGCCCGGGCCGCGCACGCCCATCCCGACGCCCACGCGCGTGCCGCCGATGCGGTCCATCATGCGCCCGCGGCCGGCCAGGCGCGGGAGTGTGTACTGTGCCTGGGCCAGCTCGACCTGCAGCTTGCCCTCGCGCGTGTGCGCGTGCCGGGCGAAGATGTCGAGGATCAGCTCGGTGCGGTCCAGGACCTTGCAGTCCAGCGCCTCGACCAGGTTGCGGTTCTGCACGGGCGACAGCTCGCCGTTGAAGATCACCACGTCGGCGTCCATCGCCCTGATCTCGACCGCCAGGTCGTCGAGCTTGCCCGAGCCGATCCAGGTGCTGCGGTCGGGCTTCGCACGGCTCTGCGTGACCAGGCCCAGAACTGAGGCGCCGGCGGTCTTGGCAAGCTCGATCAGCTCGCGCATCGACCGCCGGCCCCGGCCTTCGAGGTCGTCTATGCCGACGAGGATCGCGCGCTCGATCCCGGTGTTCTCCGCCTGCTCATCCTGCCTGTCCGTGCGACTCAAGCGCGCTCGCCTCCCACGTTCAGGGCCTACCAGAAGACCCCGCCCGCTCTCATGTTGTCGATCGCCTGCTCGATCTGCCCGAGCTTGTCCTGCGCCTTGATGGTCAGCGACATGCGCACGAAGCCCTCGCCGCACGGGCCGTAGACCGCGCCCGGGATCGCCAGGACCCGGCAGTCGCCCAGCAGCTTCGTCGCGAAGCCCTCGCTGGTGAAGCCCTCGGGCACCGGCACCCACACGTAGAAAGTGGCGCGTGGGGCCTCGATCGGGCAGCCCAGGCTCTGCAGCCCGGCGATGAGCGCATCGCGGCGCGCGCGGTACTCGGCCTGCATCTTCGGCGCGAACTGCTCGTAGCCGTTGAGGCCCGCGATGGCCGCGCGCTGGATGGCCATGAAGGTGCCCGAGTCGACGTTGCTCTTCGCGCGCGAGAGCGCCTCGATGTGCTCCCCGCCGCCCATGGCCCAACCCACGCGCCAGCCGGTCATGTTGAAGGTCTTGGACAGCGAGTGGATCTCGATGGCAACGTCCTTCGCGCCGTCGATCTCCAGGATCGAGTGCGGCCTGTCGGCATCATCGTAGTACACCTCGACGTAGGCCGCGTCCTGGACGATGACCATCTCGTGTTCGCGCGCGAAGGCAACGGCGCGCTCCAGGTACTCCAGCGGCGCGACCGCGCCGGTGGGGTTGTTCGGGTAGTTCAGGAAGAGCATCTTCGCCTGCTGCCGGACCGCCGCCGGGATGGCGTCGAGGTCAGGCAGGAAGTTGTTGCCCGGCTCCAGCGGCATCGGGAAAGCCGCTCCGCCGCACCAGCTCGCCTGTACCTTATAGACTGAGTAGGCCGGATCAGGAACAAGCACCACGTCGCCGGGGTCGATGTAGGCCCACACGACGTGCACCAGCGCCTCCTTGCCGCCGATGGTGCTCTGGATCTCCCCATCGGGGCTGACGTCCACGCCGAAGCGCCGCCGCGCGAAGTCGGCGATGGCCGTCTTGTACTCCAGGGTACCGAAGCCCGACTCGTCGTAGGGATGAGTCTCCGGGTCATTGGCGGCCTCGCAGAGCGCGTCGATCACGAACTGCGGGGTGGGCATGTCCGGATCGCCGATGCCGAAGTCGATGGGTTCGCGGCCCTCCTCGATCATCTTCGTCTTCAGCGCGGCGATCTCCCGGAATGGGTAGGGCGGGATGCGCTGAAGTCGCTGTGCCTGCTCCATGCTGGGGTCTCCCTCGCCACACGGCGGATGGGTGCGTCGGCCGGCAGGGACGCTGCGGCCGCGAATCGGTCCGGGCCGGTCACGTGAGGGCCGGGGCCAGGAAGTCGTCGCGCAGCTCGCCGCTGAAGACCTCCACGGCCGGGCCGGTCATGAGCACGTGGTTGTCGCCGGTCCACTCGATGTCGAGGTCGCCGCCGAGAAGCTGCACCTCGATGGCCCGGTCGGTCAGGTCGTTGAGCGCACAGGCGACGCAGGTGGCCGATGCGCCGGTGCCGCAGGCCAGGGTCTCGCCCGCGCCGCGTTCCCACACGCGCATGCGCACATGGCGACGGTCGATGATCTCGACGAACTCCACGTTGGTGCGGTCCGGAAAGCACGGGTGGTTCTCGATCTGCGGGCCCAGCTCGCACACCGGCGCGCCGTCCACTGAGTCGACGAGCAACACACAGTGCGGATTGCCCATCGACACGCAGGTGACGCGGATGAAGTCGGTACCCACGCACAACTCCTGGTCGATGACCGGTTCGTTGACGGGTTCGCCGTCCATGGGGATGTCGGCGCGCGCCAGCCGCGGTTCGCCCATGTCCACGGTCACGCAGGTCACCTCATTGCCGCGGATGGTCAGCGACGGCCGGATGATCCCCGCCGGCGTCTCGACCTCCAGCTCGGTCCTGTCGGTGAGCCCGTGTTCGTAGACATACTTGGCGAGGCAGCGCATGCCGTTGCCGCACATGTTAGACTCGGACTCGTCGGGGTTGAAGATGCGCATGCGGAAGTCGGCGATCTCCGAGGGCAGGATCAGAATCAGGCCGTCGCTACCCACGCCGAAGTGGCGGTCGGAGACCAGGGCCGAGAGCCTGCCGAGATCGTAGCGCTCGAGGTCCTGGTCGTGACCGACCACATAGACGTAGTCGTTGCCGAGCCCGTGCATCTTGGTGAAGCGCAGTGGCATGGGGGCACCTCGTCCCGGCTACGGCTGGCGGCCCGCGCCGGAGCGTCCGCGCCCGTTGCGCGCCGGGCCGATGATCGCGATGGCGCTCTTGAAGATCAGGATGTCGTCGCGCGTGCAGCGCAGGCGCACCGTGAAGGTATCGAACGCCACCACGGTCCCGCGGATGACGCGGCCGCCCAGCAGCACGACCTCGACGGCCTTCTTGGACGTGCGCATCTCGTTCAGGTAGTCGTCCTGAACCGCCGGCTTGGTGCTCGGCATGGTCAATCCCTCGCGCCCAACAGGCGCTGCGCGCTCCCGGCGAGGATTCCGGTACAGGCGCGTCGCTGGCGCTCGCTGCCGATCGCCAGCCACCGGTAGCCCTCGCCGCCGCGCAGCCAGGTCATCTGCCGCTTGGCGTAGCGCCGCGTGTCGCGCTTGATGAGCCGAACGGTCTCGTCCAGATCGCGCGCTCCCCCCAGGTGCTCGAGCAGGTGGCGGTAGCCGATGGCCTGCATGGACTGCGCCTGCGCGGTGACGCCCTCAGCCACCAGCGCGCGCACCTCCTGCAGCCAGCCCGCCGCCATCATGCGCTCGACGCGCCGCTCGATGCGCCCGAAGAGGAGCTGCCGGGGAGCCGTCAGCACGTACTTCGCGCAA
>JALGVA010000318.1 GCA_029820295.1 Candidatus Zipacnadia bacterium | reverse complement strand
CTTCTGCCAGCGTGCCAGCGGCCGCTCCGACGTGGGCTTCGTGATCGAGCCCAGGGGCAACGTGCCGCTCACCCCGGAGCTGCGCGAGGAAATCGACGTCATCTACGAGCTGCTGGAATGGGGCGGCGTGGACTACCGCCGCGTCACCGACCGGCAGGTCGCCCGCTGGGACGGCAACGCCGAGGAGCGTGCCCTGCGCTTCGACCAGCTCATAGCCCTGCTCGTCGAGGACACGCTGGTCTACGACGCGGCCGCCTTCCGCAAAGAGTTCCCCGAGGACATCCGCAAGCACCCGGCGTATCAGGCGAACCCCGACGCCATCGGCTACAACGCGGGCGACCCCGCGGTGTGGATCGCGCCCATCGCCGGCCACCGGCTGCGCCGCGCCGAACCCACCTATCGCGACCCCCAGGAAGTCGCCGAACTGGAGCGGCGCGCCGGCGGGAAACTGGTGCCCGTGGACCGCGTGCGGCCGGAGCCCTACACCGCCGAGATCCGCCCCGAGCTGGGCCAGCACGTCGCCTGGGTCGAACTCGACGAGCGCGGTCAGGTGTGTCGCGAGTTCGCCGCCCACGAGATCGCCTACCTGGCCCGTAACCCCCGCAGTGACCAGTGGACGGACGGCTACGGGCGCAGCGAACTGGAATACCTCGTCCAGCTGGTCACCGGCCTGGCGGCGGGCGTGGAGTTCAACGTCGAGTACTTCACGCACTCGCACGTGCCCGCCGGCTTCCTGTTCCTCAAGGGCGGGTGGAAGCGCGAGCGGCTCGAGGACTTCCGCCAGCAGCTCATGCAGGGCGTGGGCGGCCCCGGCCAGTACCACAAGCTGCCGCTGCTGTTCTCCGAGGACAGCGAGGCGTTGGCGCAGTTCCTCAACGTGCGCAATGACGGCGACCTCGGCATGTTCTGGGAGAAGTGGATTTCCTGGGTGCTGAACGCGATCTGCGCCAGCTTCGGCATGGCCTCCGAGGAGCTGGGCTTCCAGAGCTTCCGGCAGAGCGGGTCCGGCGCACTCACCGAGGCGGACCCGACGACCCGCATCCTCCACGGCGAGGACACCGGCTTCGTTCCGCTGATGACGCAGATCGAGAACTGGATCACCGAGTGCCTGATCCGCCCCATCGACCGGCGGCTGGTGTTCCGCTGGGTCAACCTGCGCGAGCGCGACGAGGCCCGCGAGCTGGAGAGCATCCAGACCCGGATGAACCTCGGGATGCTCACGGTCAATCAGGCGCTCGCCGAACGAGGCGAGCCCGAGATCAAGGACCCGCTGGACCTCGACCTCTACCGGCGCATTGAGGCGGGTGTGCGCCGGCAATGGCCGGTGCTGGAGGGCGACACCGCCGAGCGCGTGCGGGTGACCCGGCAGATCTATGAGCACGTGATGGAGGAGCGGGAGGAGCCCCCCTACGCCCGCTGGCCGGACGCGCCGGGGCCGGTGGTGCCGCAGGTGTACATGGCCGAGATCGGCGCGCGGCTGGGAGGCGGGGCGGGCATGGGCGGCATGGACGGCATGGGCGCGCTTGCAGGCATGGGAGGCGGGGTGCCGGGCTTCGGCGACGAGGACGAAGAGACTGCTGGCGGCATGGGCGCCTTGGGGCCGGGAGGTGCCACCGCGGGAGGCAGCCTGCGCGGTGGTGGGCCGTCCCTGGAGAGCGGCTATCCCGGCCCCGCTGACATGGACGAGCTGATGGCGGCCTTCATGCCGCCCGACGTGAAGAAGTCGGCGAGCGCGGCCACCGAGGAGCAGGTCGGGGTGCTGACGCGCGTGCTCCGTCGGCTCGGGCGGTGGCAGGCAGCCATCCTCGGTCGCCTCAACGCGCTGTTGGGCAGGGGTGACGGCAGATGAGCAGGCGGGCACACCGGACCGGGGTGCGGATTGCCCTGGTGGCGTACGCTCTGCTCACCGTCGTGGGCATCGCCTGGGCACAGGACTTCTGGGCCATGTGTGACGACTGGGCGGGCCGCTTCCTGCTGTTCATGGCGGTGCTCGCGGCCATCGCCGGGCCTATCGCGGCGTGGTTCAAGCTGGACCGGCGCGTGGG
>JALGVA010000317.1 GCA_029820295.1 Candidatus Zipacnadia bacterium | reverse complement strand
GCGGCCATCACCGACGCGATGTCCTCGCGAAAGCCGGCGAAGATGACCCGGTTGCCGAGACTCAGGCTCGCGGCCAGCTCGCGCAGCTCAGCGACGTAGTCGGCGTGCTCGCCGAACAGGTCGGCCCCGACGACCAGGAACCAGGCGCGCGGCATGTGCGCGACGATGTGCGCGGCCGCCTCCAGGAACAGGTCCTGGCGCTTCCAGGGCACGAGCTGGCCGACGGTGCCGATCACGATGCCGTCGGCGGGCACCCCCAGCTCCCCCCGCACCTGCTCGCGCGGGCGCTCGGGCCGAAACAGCGCGGTGTCCACCCCGTTGTAGATGAGCGCGGTCCGCTCGCGCGCCCTGGGGTGCAGCTCGATCAGCGCGTCCGCGACGCACGCCGAGATGGCACAGATGCGCGCGGTGCGCGGCACCAGCCACCTGACGGTGCGTTCGGGCGCGCGCAGGTCGCGGGCGTGCCACACTACGGGCAGGCGCCGGCCGACGCGCATGGCCGCGGCGATCCCCGCGGTGAGGCTGTTGGCCGCCACCAGGTCGCAGCCCAACTCCTGGGCGGCGATCGCCAGCTTGCCCGCCCAGCCGCGCAGGCGCAGGGCGCCCGCCAGGGCCTGCCACGGGTTCCTCGGCCGCGACAGCCGCAGCTCGGGCATCAGGCTCACAGGCAGCGCAAGCTCGGCGAACTCGCTCGCCAGCGGACCCGCGGGAACGGCCGCGGCCGCCTGGAACCGCCGCCGGTCGAGGTGCCTGACCAGCGTCAGCAGACTGTTCTCCGCGCCGCTGATTCCGCCCACGTGGTTGACGAACAGCACCCGCGGCGTGCCCCGGTCATGCGCCGCCATGCTCGGCCACCGTATCGTAGCGCTCGCCCAGCCAGTCGAGGCTCGCGTCCATGACCTCGTTCTCCCAGCCGAGTGAGTAGAACGCGTGGTTGGCGCCCTCGACGACGCGATGGTTGAACGCGCGCCCGGCCTCGCGCGCCAGCTCCTCGTAGTGCGCCAGGGCGCCGGGCGTCGTCGGGTCGTTGCCGCCGTAGATGTGCAGCACCTCGCCCGCGAAGTCCACGTAGCGCCGATGCCAGTCGATCTCGCGGTCCTCCTCGGCGCCCTCCTCGCCGGCGCCCTTCCCGCCACTGCGCACCACCCGCAGGATCACGTCCGGCTGCAGGCGGCCCGAGAACAGCTTCGCCCAGGTCTCGCGGCGAAAGAGCTTCGCGACGTAGGTCCCGTAGATGCCGCGACGCTTGGCGGCGTCGGCCCCCGAGCGGTTGCCGCCCACGATCGGCGCCGACCACAACGCCAGCGAGTCGATGCGCTCGTCGAGCGCGCCCGCGCCGATCGCCACTTCGCTGCCCGAGCAGTCCCCGATCAACGCCACGCGCTCGACGCCGGTCTCGTCGCACACCATCTCGACCGCCGCGCAGGCGTCCTCGATCATGGTCGAGAGCGTGGTGTGCTCGGCCTCGCCCTCACTGTCGCCGCGCCCGCGGAAGTCGAAGCGCAGGCACGGGAAGCCCAGGTCCGCGGCGCGCCGCGCCATCTTGGTGAACATCTGATGCGGGCCAATGCGGTAGCCCGCCCAGCCGTGCAGGAACACCAGCGCGCCATCGCGCGCCGGCCCGTCGGGCGTGTGCAGCACGCCCAGCACCCGCAGGCCCCGGCTCGGGAAGAACAGGTGCCGCTCGGTTGCCGCCGTGACCTCAGTCAAGCTGCGTCAGCCAATCTACGGTCGCCTCGATCGTGGGCGCCGCGTCGATGATCCCGATGCGCTGCCAGACCGGCTCCTGCCGTACGGCGATGGCCACCCCGCGCGGGTACACGCCCGCGAGCCGCTGCAGCGGCTCCGCCACCGCCTCCCGCGGCGTCAGGCTGACGACCAGCGCCGGGCCGGCGTAGGCACGCGAGCTCAGCAGGTCGATGGCCGCGATCTGCTCGCGCAGGCGCTCAGGGACCTGATAGCCATCGAAGTCCACGGTGCCCTCGCCCAGCGCATGGGCCTCCCGCGCAGCGCCCTCGGCGTCCCCGCCGCCCTCGTGGCGGGTCATCATGG
>JALGVA010000159.1 GCA_029820295.1 Candidatus Zipacnadia bacterium | reverse complement strand
GAGCTTTGGCATGAATTCCTGCACATAGCTTCACTCTGGCGGAGGCAGCGCGGTGCCCGATCCGAGCAAGTTCACGCCGGTCTTCAAGCAGTGGCATGAGGCCAAGCAGCAGTATCCCGACGTGCTGCTGCTCTTCCGCATGGGCGACTTCTACGAGATCTTCGGAGACGACGCCGAGGTCGCCGCGCGCGAGCTGGAGCTGACGCTGACGAAGCGCCGCGCCGGCCCCGGCATCGTCCTGCCCATGTGCGGCGTACCCTACCACGCAGTGGACAAGTACCTCGCCGAGCTGATCCGCAAGGGCTACCGCGCCGCCATCTGCGACCAGGTCGAGGACGCGCGCTTCGCCAGGGGCCTCGTCCGCCGCGGCGTCACCCGCGTGGTCACCGCGGGCACGCTGGTCGAGGACGCGTTGCTCGATACCCGCGATCACAACTTCCTGCTCTCCATCGCCTGTGACGGCGCGCGCTTCGGCCTCGCCGCGGTGGACGTCTCGACCGGCGTCTTCCTGGTGACCGAGCCGGCGCCGAGTGTGCGTGGCGATGACGCCGACCCCTCGCTGCCCGACACCGGCCCCGACCGCCCCGACCCGGCCCTCGCCGCCGTCGTGGACGAGGCCACGCGCCTCTCCCCCACCGAGATCCTGCTCTCGCCCATGCTGGCCGAACACGAGAGTCTCCGCGCGCTTCTGGACAGCAGCCTCAAAGCCCCGGTCGCGGTCGCCGAGGACAGCTCGATGTCCTTCCGCTCGCCGGCGGAGGAGCTGCAGGAGCATTTCGGCGTCGACTCGCTGCGCGGCTATGGCTGCGAGGAGCTGCCCGCCGCCATCGCCGCCGCCGCCCAGGCTCTGGGCTATCTGCGCCGGACCCATCCCGAGGGCATCCCGCACCTGTCGGGCATCACCACCTACTCGACCGAGCAGTTCCTGGTGATCGACGCGGCCACGCGCCGCAACCTCGAGCTGACCGCCACGCTGCGCGAGAACCGCCGCGAGGGCTCGCTGCTGGCGCTGCTCGATCGCACGCACACTGCCATGGGCGGCCGCCTGCTGCGCGACTGGCTGCTGCAGCCGCTGATCGACGTGGCCGCCATCAACGAGCGCCTCGACGCCGTCGACGAGCTGGTGCGCGATCGCGTCACCGCCGAGGACCTGGGCGCGCACCTGCGCGAGGTCTACGATGTCGAGCGCCTGACCAGCCGCGTCTCCGCCGCGCGCGCCAACGCCCGCGACCTCGTCGCCCTGCGCGCTTCGCTGCATCGCCTGCCCCTGATCGTGGAGGTCCTCGGCGGCTGCCGGGCACCGCTGCTCGGGCGCATGCGCGAGCGCATCAGCACCCTCGATGAGGTCACCGAGCTGCTCGACCGCGCGCTGCGTGATGACCCGCCTATCCAGATCACCGAGGGCGGGATGATCCGCGACGGCTACTCCGATGAACTGGACGAGTTGCACGACATCGCCTCCGGCGGCAAGCGCTGGATCGCCGAGCTGGAGGCGGCCGAGCGCGCCCGCACCGGCATCGACAGCCTCAAGGTCGGCTACAACAAGGTCTTCGGCTACTACATCGAGGTCACGCACGCGAACGCGAAGCTCGTGCCCGACGACTACGAGCGCAAGCAGACCCTGGTCAACGCCGAGCGCTACGTGACCCCCGGACTCAAGGAGCAGGAGTCCAGGATCCTCGGCGCCGAGGAGCGCATGCAGGACATGGAGTACGAGCTGTTCTGCGACCTGCGCGCGCAGGTCGCCGAGCATGCCGCGACGCTGCTGGCGACCGCCCGTGCCCTGGCGACCATTGACGTGCTGACCTGCCTCGCCGAGGTCGCCATCGAGTACGACTACGTCCGCCCCGAGGTCGATGCCGGCGATGCCATCGAGATCGTCGCCGGGCGGCACCCGGTGGTCGAGCGCGCGCCCGGCCAGGAGCCCTTCGTGCCCAACGATGCGCTTATCGACTGCGACGGCCACCAGATGCTCATCGTCACCGGGCCGAACATGTCGGGCAAGTCCACCTGGCTGCGCCAGGTCGCGCTGATCACCCTCATGGCGCAGATGGGCGGCTTCGTGCCCGCCGACCGCGCGCGCATCGGAGTGGTCGATCGCATCTTCACGCGCGTGGGCGCCTCGGATGACCTCGCCACCGGACGCTCGACCTTCATGGTCGAGATGAACGAGACCGCGAACATCATGAACAACGCGACCGACCGCAGCCTGGTGATCCTCGACGAGATCGGCCGCGGCACCTCCACCTTCGACGGCGTCGCCATCGCCTGGGCGGTCGCCGAGTACCTCATCCACGAGATCGGCGCGAAGACGCTCTTCGCCACGCACTACCACCACCTCAACGAGCTGGAGGCGCTCTTCGAGCAGGTGCAGAACCTGAAGATCCTGGTGCGCGAGGAGGGCGACCACATCACCTTCCTGCGGCGCATCGAGCCCGGCGGCACCCAGCGCTCCTACGGCATCCAGGTCGCCCGCCTCGCGGGCCTGCCCCAGGCGGTCATCGACCGCGCCAAGGAGGTCCTGCACACCCTCGAGCGCGAGGACATCGGCACCGACATCGGCCCGTCGCATGAGGCGGCGGCGAGGGTCGCACCCACCGTCCAGCTTCAGCTCTTCGAGGCCGCCCCGCACCCGCTGGTCGAGGAGATCAAGCGCCTCGACCCGGAGACGATGACGCCGCTGGAGGCGCTGCAGACGCTGGCGGAGCTGCGGCGAAGGGCGGAGGAGACGTAGGGCAAGATCGGCGGGGGTGCCTGATGTCAGGCCAACTGCCGGCAGAGCTGCGCAGATGGCACTACCACCGGCCCTGCCATGGCTGGGTGGTGGCCCTCGCGGTGATCGCTGTCGGCGTGGGGCTGCCCTGTGTGGCGGTGTCCGCCGTGCTCACCCGCGCCGAGCACTCGACGGGGGACGTGCTCGCCGCAGGAGTTCTGGAGGCAGATGGAGCATGCCTGCTGAGGAGCCGACCGGCCGCGTCTTCGGCTACGGCATCTCGCGCGCATCGTGGGTGATGCTCGGCGTGCTGGCGCTCGCGGTGGCGCTGATCGCCGGCGAGTCGCTGCTGGTCGCCACGCCGGACACGTGGCCCGAGGAGCGCGTCATGGGCCTGGCGCTGATCGCCCTGATCCTCGGCGGGGTGCTGCTGCCGGTGCCGGCGCTGGACATCCTGTGGTGGCTGCGCGGGCGCGTGGTGGTCGGCCCGGATGGGCTGCACTGGCGCGCGTGGGGTGCGTGGCAGTCGCGCGAGTGGGCGCAGATCATCGCCATCGGCCGCCCGACCTCGACCGCGCGCCGCACCGACGACACGCGCCTGCACGTCATCACCGAGGACGGCTACGAATTCATCTACGGCTACCAGCTTCGCGAGGCCGATGAGGCGGTCGAGGCGATGGTGACGTGGGCGGGCCTGCCCGAGCGCGAGCAGGTGGGGCCCTACCTCTTCCACTGCCGCACCGGCACCTCCGAGCAGGTCGCCGCCCGCGCCGCGGAGCACTTCGACACGGGCGGCCATGACCCGTGGGACTTCTGGGCGTCGCGCGCGCGCGGGCTCTGAGGAGGCCGGACCATGATCACGCTCGAGGACATCCGCGCCGCCGCGCAGCGCCTGCGGAGCATCGCGCGCGTCACCCCGCTGCTGCCCAGCGACCGGCTGAGCGAGCGCCTCGGCTGCGAGGTGCTGCTCAAGTGCGAGAACCTGCAGGTGACCGGGGCGTTCAAGATCCGCGGCGCCTCGAACGCCATCCTGCAGCTCACCGACGCGCAGCGCGCGCACGGGGTGATCACCGCCTCGGCGGGCAACCACGCGCAGGGCGTCGCGGCGGCCGCGCGCGCGGTGGGCATCGAGGCCACCATCGTCATGCCCGAGCCCACGCCGGTGATGAAGGTCCAGCGCACCACCGACCTCGGCAGCCACGTGATCCTCCACGGCGAGAGCTTCGACGAGGCCGAGGCGGAGGCCTATCGCCTCGCCGACGAGAGCGGCGCGTACTTCGTCCATCCCTTCGATGACGACGCGGTGATCGCCGGGCAGGGCACCATCGGGCTGGAGATCCTCGAGCAGTGCGCGCCCGACTGCGTCATCGTGCCCATCGGCGGCGGCGGGCTGATCTCGGGCATCGCCACCGCGATCAAGTCGCTGCGCCCCGAGACCACGATCATCGGCGTGCAGGCCGCGAACGCGCCCGCGATGCAGCGCAGTTGCGAGCTGCGCGAGCTTACCGCGGCGCCGGTGCGCGGCACCATCGCCGAGGGCATCGCGGTGGGCGAGCCGTGCACGCGCACGCTGGAGATCATCCTCGAGCGCGTCGATGACATCGTCACCGTGGCCGAGCGCGACATCGCGCGCGCGATCCTCGAACTGCTCGAGCATCACCGGCTGGTCGCCGAGGGCGCGGGCGCGACGCCGGTGCCGGCGCTGGAGGCCTGCTGCCCCGACCTCGAGGGGCAGACCGTCGTGCTGGTGATCAGCGGCGGCAACGCGGACGTGACCACGCTGGCGGGGGTGATCGACCGCGGGCTTGTCGAGGCCGGGCGCGCGGTGAAGCTCGAGGTCACGCTCATCGACCGACCTGGCGCGCTGGCGAAGCTCACCGCCGCCATCGCCGAGGTGCGCGCGAACATCGTCCAGGTGCACCACGACCGCCTGAGCGTGGACCTCGAGCTGGGCCAGGCGGAGGTGGAGATCGTGCTGGCCACGCGCGGCCACGAGCACGTCACCGAGGTGCTCGACCACCTGCGCGCGAACGGCTGGGATGCCCGGCGCATGGACTGACCCGGTCACTCGGCCACGTCGCGCGCCAGCCCGCGCTCGTCGTCGGCGACCATCGGCACCGCCTTCGCCTGGTACTGCTCGCCGAAGTGCACGCCCATCAGGAAGTGCCCCTCCCCCCAGCCCACCAGCCCGATGGCCGGCGACACGTCGTAGATGCCCAGCAGGTTAAACTCCAGGTCGGTCTTGAGCAGCCCCTTCTTCCCCTCCACCGTGTAGCAGCCGAACCACCATGCCCCGTCGTGACAGCACGCGGTCTGGATGCCCAGCGTGGTGTAACCGCTGGGGATCACGTGCGTGGTCACGTACTCGAAGTCGCCGGTGTACTCCCAGACGTAGTTCTCCTCGTAGCCCCTGGGCAGGCCACCGATGACGTAGAAGTGTCCGTCGTGCGCGTCCAGGCCGCCGGCCCCGAAGCGCACCTCCGGCAGCGCCACCGTCTCGATCAGCGACAGGTCGTCCGCGTCGTAGATGTACACGTGCGCGTCGTCGCCATCGGGCTGGTTGAACCGCCTGGCCCAGGCCACGTAGAGCCGGTCCCCGACCAGGCACAGGTCGCCGTGGTGGTAGGGCACTTCGACCTTAGCGAGGATGTGGCCGTCGAGGTCGGTCTTCACCAGGGCGGTGGTGAAGCTCCAGTAGAGCGTGTCCACGCCGTTACCGGCGATGCCCTGCAGGTGCGCCGGGTACCGCCCCTCGCACACTACTTCGGCCGGGATCTGCGTGCAGTGCGCCCATGAGACGCTGGCGACGATGGCAGCGGCGATCATGATGTCCTCCGTCCGTCCAGGCATCGGTCTGCGTGCCTGGCACCTGGTCGTCGGCGTCGGCCTCCTCCGGAACGGAGGGGGTGCCCGAGTACGCAATGCCGCACGAGGGCGGGGAAGGCACGAGTGACGCCGGGCGACGTGTAGCTCAGTACGAGATGCGTGCGATTCATGCGCCACGACCGCGCTCGGGACCTCCGTCGGGCAGGATAACCGCGGCGTCCCCGCGAACTCGCCCTCCCATGGGCAGCATCCGCATACTCAGCGAGCAGATGGCCAACCGCATCGCTGCCGGCGAAGTGGTCGAGCGCCCGGCTTCGGTGGTCAAGGAGCTGGTCGAGAACGCGCTCGACGCCGGCGCCACGCGCATCGAGGTCACGCTCGAGCAGGGCGGCGCGAAGCTCATCCGCGTCGCCGATGACGGCTGCGGCATGGACGCCGAGGACGCCGCCCTCTCGGTCCAGCGCTTCGCCACCTCCAAGCTCGCCGACCCCGACGACCTCGAGCGCATCGTCACCATGGGCTTTCGCGGCGAGGCGCTGCCCAGCATCGCCGCGGTCGCGCAGATGCGCATCACCACCCGCCCGCACGACGCCGCCGAGGGTACCATGATCACCGTCGAGGGTGGCGACATCACCGACGCGCGCACCACCGGCTGCCCACCCGGCACCACCATCGAGGTTGCGAACCTGTTCTACAATACCCCCGCGCGGCGCAAGTTCCTGCGCACCACCGCCACCGAGCGCGGCCACTGCACCGACTGGGTCGCCTGGCTGGCGATGGCCCGGCCCGACGTCGCCATCAAGGTCACGCACGATGGCACCGTGCTGCTGGCCGCCCCCGGCCGCGGCGACCTGCGCGCGGTCGTCTCCGAGGTCTACGGCTCCAACGTCGCGCGGCAGGTGATCCCGGTCGAGATGGACACCGGCGCCGTGCGCATCAGCGGCCTGGTCAGCCGCCCCGAACTCACCCGCAGCTCGCGCAAGCACCAGACCTTCATCGTCAACCGCCGCTACGTCCGCTCGATGTCCCTCGGCCACGGCCTCGGCGAGGCCTACGGCATCCTGCTGCCCCAGGGCAAGCACCCGCTGTGCGTGCTGCACATCGACGCCCCGCCCGAGCTGGTGGACCCGAACGTGCACCCCACCAAGATCGAGGTGCGCTTCCGCAACCAGGCCGAGATGCACAACCTGCTGCAGCAGGCGGTCGAGGAGGCGCTCGAGCGCGAGGGCATCCGACCCTCCGGCGGCCGCCGGCCCATCATGCCCGAGCGGCAGGCCGGGCGCTGGGCCGGCCCCGACGCCGCCACGAAGATGCAGGCCCGCCGCCTGCGCGTCAACCCCTTCGCCGAGCGCGTCGATGAGCGCGACGACGGCCTGGGCGTGCATGAGGGCGAGCCCGCCACCGCCGCGGTCTTCACCCCGCGCGAGACCGACGAGGCCGACGCCGACGCGCTCGCTCCCCCCCACCGCCTCGAGCCTCTCGGCCAGGTGGCCGCGACGTATATCGCCTGCCGCGCCGGCCAGGACCTGCTGCTCGTCGATCAGCACCGCGCCGCCGAGCGCGTCATCGCCGACCGCCTCTCCGCCGGCGAGGGCGAGGTGCGCCGGCAGATGCTGGTGCTGCCCATCACCCTCGAGCTGACCGACGCCGAGCGCGCGGCGGTCGAGGAGCATCGCGCGCACCTGGACGAGCTGGGCTTCCAGGTTGAGCCCTTCGGCGGCAACGACTTCATCGTGCGCGCGGTGCCCGCGACGCTGGTCGGCGCCAACGTCGAGCAGGCCCTCGGCGAGATCATCGAGGAGCTGCTGGAGTGGGGACCCGCCGAGCGCGCGCAGGCCCGCGAGCGGCTGCTCGCCACCGTCGCCTGCCACGCCGCCATCAAGGCCGGCCAGGCCCTCACCGACCGCGAGATCTCCGACCTCATCCGCGCCCTCAACGCCAGCCCCACCCCTGCCGTCTGCCCCCACGGCGACCCCATCATCGTCAGCGTGTCGCGCAGCGAACTCGACCGCCGTTTCGGCCGCTGATCAAGCGGCGGCCGGGCAGGGAGGCGAAGGGCGGGCCGGCGACGAATATGATGGCCGAAGTCACGGCACGGCACCACTCCGGCGCCTTGCCATCAACGAAGTTCGCGTTCAGGAAGCCGCCGCGGGCACGCACCTGGCGGCAACGAAAGGAAGCGAGACCACGATGAGGCCACGAACTCTGATGCTGGTGCTGCTGAGCGTGCTCGGCCTGTTGCTGGCGCTCGGGCTGCAGGGCTGCCTGTTCGGCGGCGGCGGTGGCGACGAGTCGGCCGGGGGCGAAGCCCCGCCGCCGGAGGGCGGACCGGGCGAGATGCCGCCCGGCGAGATGGGTGCGGCCCCGCCCGGCGAGGCGCCTCCGCCCGAGATGCCCGGCGGTGAGATGCCGCCCGAGATGGCCGAGGGCATGCCCGGCGGCGAAGCGCCCGGCATGATGGGCGCCGAGCCCGGCATGATGGGCGCCGAACCCGCAGCGGGCGGCGAGCCCGCGGGGGGCGGCGACGCCTCCGCGATGGTGAGCGCGGCCATGCAGGCCAAGCACGCCGGCGACTACGCCGAGGCGCGCGCCAGGTTCGAGGCCGCGGTCGCGGCCGACCCCTCGAACCTGGACGCCCACTGGGGCCTGGCCTGGATCTACGCGGAGATGCATGACGCGGGCGCCGCGGACATGAAGGACAGGGCCGTCGCCGAGTTCAACCAGGTGCTGCAGCTTGGCGCCACCGGCGACATGGCCGACGAGGCGAACGCGGCGCTGGAGCGGCTGCAGTAGCCCGCGCGCCCTCGCGCACCTGACGGCGGCGCGCCCCGAACCTCCGGGACGCGCCGCCGCATATTGCCCCACCATCGCCCCACGCCGACGCCGTTTGGCTTAAGGGGCCCTCGAGGCCTGGGATGTGGGGGGCGTCCCGAGATTGCCGGTAGACAGCGCCGCGGCGCGGTGGGACGACCTCTTCACCCCCGGCCCGACCGCGTCGTGTGCGGTCGCCCGGGATCGCGACGTATGCATCACGCACACGTCGTGCACGCTCGGTACGTCTGGCCCGTACGTCGTTGTCGTACGGAGGGTGAGGCGCGCCGGCGCCTCAGCTTCCATGCCGGCCCGGCCGTTGCTCCTGCATACGACAAAGCGGCGTATCACGTGGCCTCGCCGCAGCCGTCCCGACTTGTGGGCAATGCATGGAATCGGGACGGGGGAGGAGGCTGTTGCCGTCCGCCCCCCCGTCAACCGTCGCTCATGCCCACATTCCGGATTCACACCCGGGTGAGGCGCGCGATTGACTCGGGGGCGGCCCGTCACTAAGATGAGCGGCGGTGACTGGCAGGACAAGCGCGTGGCGCCGCGCGGCGGGGCCGGCCCGTGCGATCATCGGAGGCGCTGGGATGAGGATCGGTGGCGGGCTGTTCGTGCCCTGGTCCACTCCGCAGGAGTGGGTGTTGGCGGTCAAAGCTGAGGGCTACTCCGCGGCGTTCTGCCCCGTCGGCGATGACGCCGACGCCGGCGTCATCGACGCCTTCGCACGCGCCGCGCGCCGCGCCGACATCCTCATCGCCGAGGTGGGCGCATGGGGCAACAACCCGATCAGCCCCGATGACACGCTGCGCCGCGCAGGCATCGAGGGCTGCTGCCGCCGCCTGGAGCTGGCCGAGCGCATCGGTGCCGCATGCTGCGTCAACGTCTCGGGCAGCCGCGGCGAGCGCTGGGACGGCCCGCACTCCGAGAACCTCACCGAGGACACCTTCGACCTGATCGTGCGCAGCGTCCGCGAGATCATCGACGCCGTCGGCCCCACGCGCACGTACTACACCCTCGAGACCATGCCCTGGATGTATCCCGACTCGCCGCGGGCATACGCCCGATTGGTCAAAGCCATCGACCGCGAGCGCTTCGGCGTGCACCTCGACCCGGTCAACCTGGTCTGCAGCCCGCGCGATTACTACCACACCACCGCGCTGCTCGAGGAGTGCTTCGCGCTGCTCGGCCCACACATCCGGAGCTGCCACGCCAAGGACATCCTGCTCCAGCAGAAGCTGACCGTGCACCTCGACGAGGTGCGGCCGGGCGCGGGCAATCTCGACTACCGCACCTACGTGCGCGGCATGGGTGCCCTCGGCGACGACATCCCCCTGATGATCGAGCACCTTCCCGACCAGGAGCAGTACCGCATGGCGGCCGCGCACATCCGCAACGTCGCCCAGGCCGAGCGGGTGCATGTGGTGTGACGCCGGGGCAGGGGCGACAACCGCGAACCCGCAGACGGCAACCGGCAACGCCGACGCCGGATGGCGCCCGACGAGGGCGACTTCCGCTGTGGAGCGGCGAGGCTTCAACCTCGCCGTTGCCGCCCGTCCCTGGCCGGTAGCTGGCTGCCGCCTCTACGTCCAGTCGATCGTGTGGTACTCCCACCGGCAGTACGGCAGCGCCGCCGCCAGGCGCTCGCGGTCGTCGGCCTGCTCCCCGCGGATGGTCAGCAGATCGCTCGCCACCGCCGCCCGCACGTCCAGCCGCCGCATCAGCAGCCGCTGCACGATCAGCTCCTTGCCCTCCAGCGTGATCTCGCGCCGCGCCCGCGGCCCCTCCCACAGCTCCCAGTCGTGGCTCGGCGACCACGCATTGATCTTCAGCTCTGCCAGCGCGTCACGGTCGGCGCAGGCCTTCGCGAACAGCCGCGCGGGCGCGATCGCCCGGCCCATGATCATCGTGTGCCGCGCCCCCTCCTCGAAGCCCTCTGCGCGCATGGTCATGCGGAACGGGCTGTCCACGCACGCGATGGTGTTCACCGGCCACCCGCGCCGCGCGCCCTCGGCGCAGACGCCCCGGATGACCTGCCGCGCCGGCTCCTCGCCGGTGGCGGCGATCTCCAGGATCGTGACGACCTCGCTCGCGCGCGCGCCCGTCCGCACCGACGCGATGACGTAGGCCTGCAGCTCACCCTCGGCCGGATGGCGGACGAAGAGGATGTCCTGCGGGATAACGGTGAAGATCATGTCGCTCAGCGCGCGCTGCCAGTAGCCCGGCTCGCGCGGCGGGAAGCCGCCGTAGTCGGC
>JALGVA010000316.1 GCA_029820295.1 Candidatus Zipacnadia bacterium | reverse complement strand
GTCCTCGATGCCCTGCGCGAAGCCTTGCGCGTTCTCCTCGTTCACGTCGCACACGGCGGTGATCGCGAACCGGTCGTAGCCCGCGTCCGCCAGCTTCTTGTAGCCCGCCAGGTGCGCGCCGGCGATGCCACCGCATCCGACGATGCCCAGCCTCACTGCATCCGCCATGACCATCAGTCTCCTCATGCCTGGCCTGTCAACGCCGCGGGAGGTTCCGCGCCGCGCTTCGCGGCACCTGCCGAACGGCTACGGCACCCCTCCCCCGGAGTTCGCTGGCGCGAACTCCAGCCCCCTCCCCCTTTCGCCCCGCTCCGCGCTTGCGCGGGAGCGGGACGAGGGCGGAGGAGGGGGCGAGGCGTCGCTCTGTCGCGCGCCTTCCACCGAACCTCAGCGCTGCTGTCGCCGTTACCCCCTCCTGCCCTCGCCACGTCGTCTGTGGCGAAAAGGAGGGGGTGGATCGAGCGTAGCTCGGGCCGGGGGAGGCGTCGTCGGCGTCACGCAGGAGGACCCTTCTCCCCCCGCGGCGAACCCGCCCGCGGCCGCGACACGCATCGAGCAGCTTGAGCGCACACAAAGGGTGAGCCACATGTCGAGCTACCGATCGCTGATCCTGGGGTGCGGGCCGCGCGCCCGCGCACACGCTGAGGTCTATCCGGAACTCGAGCGCATGGAGCTGGTCGCGGCCTGCGACCTGGACGAGGAGAGGCTCGAGGAGTTCACGACCACCTATGGCATCGAGGGCGCCTACACGGACTACGAGACTGCGCTGCGCGAGATGGAGCCCGACATCGTGCACGTGGTCACCCAGCCCGCCAGGCGCGTGTGGGAGGCCGAGTGCGCGGCGAGCGCGGGCGTGCAGGCGGCGATCATCGAGAAGCCCATCGCGGTGCTGCCCTCGGAGATGGTCGGGCTGGCGCTCGTCCGCGACGAGTCGGGCATGAAGATGATCGTCAACTGCCAGCGCCGCTACTTCCCGCAGTTCCGCGACGGCCACATCCGCCGCGTGATGCTCGAGGAGATCGGCGAGGTCTACCTGATTCGCGCCGGCGCCAAGGGGAACCTGATGAGCATGGGTCCGCACATGATGGACCTGCTGCTCCAGTTGCTGGGCGACGTGGCCCCCGAGTCGGTGTGGGCGATGGCGTACGGGATAGACGAGACAGGCTACAAGGCGTATCATCGCGCGCCGGAGCACACCTTCGCCGAGTACTGGTTCCCCGGCGGCATCCGGGTGCTGTTCGACTGCGACACCGAGGCGCTGGGGACGCCGGACGAGGAGAACTTCTGGATGCACCTGCACTTCGACATCCTGGGCACGAAGGGCCGCGTCTACGTCACGCAGAACGCGGGCTGGTGGTACCAGGCCGAGGGGATGGCCGAGCCGGTGCACGGTGAGAGCAGTTGGGACACCCAGCAGCGCGACGGCCAGCGCGACTTCCAGCAGGCCGTGGCGGACTGGCTGGACGGCGGCGAGCCGCACCTGAACCGCTTCGACGTCGCGAAGAACGGCTTCGACAGCTTGACCGGCGCGCTGCAGTCCGCCTACGAGGGCCGGCGCGTCGATCTGCCACATTCGCTCACGGACGCGCAGTGGCATGAGCTGCGCGAGAGGTTAATCTCGGGTGATGCTGGGTAGACTCTGAGTCAGGACGCCGGAGCGCGGCCGGGGGTGGGTTGTGCTTGGGCGTCCCGAGGATGAGTCGCTACCATCATCCGCCGGACGTGATCTGGACATGTGCGGCTCCCATCTTCTCGTTGTGGACGATGATCCGCAGATCACCTCCCTGCTGCGCATCGTCCTCGGCCGGCGCGGCTTCGAGGTCTCGGCATCGCACAGCGGCGAGCAGGCGCTCGACATGGCGCGCAGGCAGCCGCCCGACGCGATGCTCGTGGACCTGTGGATGCCGGGCATGTCGGGACAGGACCTGCTGGACCAGATGGGGGCCGAGCCCGCCCTCGCGAACGTGCCCGTGATCGTCACCGCCGGCGACACCGATGCGCCGGAGATCGCCGGGGCCTTCGCGACGCTCACGAAGCCCTTCGAGGTGGAGTTGCTGTA
>JALGVA010000158.1 GCA_029820295.1 Candidatus Zipacnadia bacterium | reverse complement strand
TGGGCATCCCGGTGCTCTCCGCCACCGTCTCCGCCCCCGACCGGCCCCACTACTACCCCGGCACCCAGCCCATCGTGCTCAAGGTCGTGGCCGAGCGCGCCACCCGCCGCCTCATCGGTATCCAGGGGGTGGGGCTGGGCGAGGTCATCAAGCGCATCGACGTCGCCGTGACCGCCATGACCGCCGGCATGACCGTGGACGAGGTGGCGACTCTCGACCTCGCCTACGCGCCGCCCTACTCCGAGGCCATGGACGTGCTCATCCACGCCGCCAACGTGCTGCGCAACAAGCTCGACGGCCTGCTGCGCGGCGTCACCTCGCTGGAGCTGCATGAGGCCCTCGAAGCGGGCGAGGACATCACGCTGCTCGACGTGCGCACTCCACGGGAGCTTGAAGCCGGCGCCATCCCCGGCAGCACGCTGATCCCCCTCGGCGCCCTGCGCGAGCGTGCCGGCGAGGTGCCGCGCGAGGGCCGCGTGGTGGTTTACTGCAAGACCAGCCTGCGCGCCTGGGAGGCCTGCCGGCTGCTCTCCCGATTCGGCTACGACAACCTCGAGATCCTCGACGGCGGCATGCTCGCCTGGCCCTACTGAGCCCCGCTCGCGACGGAGGTGCGACCCTGTGCCCGGCAGGTCATGCCCGGGCGACGGCGAACTGAGGCTGGCCCACCACCCGCGGAGCGCGCCGCAACCTGACCATGCCTGACGCCGCCCGGCCCTTGCACCTGAACCCGCGCATCGCCCCGCTGATCGCGCTCGTGATCGGTCACGGCGGCAGCGATGCCTGCGCCAACTTCATCCCGCCGCTGTGGCCCGCCTTCCAGGAGCGCCTGGGCGTTTCCGGCACCGAGATCGGCGTCCTCACCGGCCTGTTCTCCATCGCCACCAACTTCGGCCAGCCCCTCTTCGGCTACCTGGGCGACCGCTTCCGCCTGCCGCACATGGTGGCGGTCGGCCCGGTCATCGCCGGCCTCTTCGTCGGACTCATGGGCCTCGCCGGCAGTATCCCCCTCCTGGGCGTGCTCTACGTTGCCGCCGGCGTAGGCACCGCGCTCTTCCACCCCCAGGGCGCAGCCCTCGCCGGCCGCGTCAGCGGCTCTCGCAAGGGTCTGGGCATGGCCGTCTTCTCCGCCGGCGGAGCCATCGGCTACGGCGCCGGGGCCCTCATCGGCACGCTGCTCTTCGAGCGCTTCCGCTGGCCCGGCCTCTTCGGCGCCACTGCTCTGGGTGGGCTCGCCGGAGCGCTGGTCTACGCGGTCAACCCGGGCCGGCGCTACCCCGACACCTCGGTCGAGCCCATGCGCCTGCGCACCCATGTGCTGCCCCACCTGGCCAAGGTGCGCGTGCTCTTCGCGCTGGTGACGCTACGCGCCATGGTCATCATCGTCTTCACCACCTACGTTGCGCTCGCGGTCAGTGAGTGGGGCGGCAGCATGCGCGCGGGCGCCTGGCTCATCTCCACCATGATCATCACCGGCGGCGTGGGCAACTTCCTGGGCGGCTGGGCCTCCGACCACCTGGGCCGGCGCACCGTCACCGTGGTCTCGCTGCTGCTGTCCGCGCCCGCGTTCTACCTCTTCCTGCGCCTCGGGCTTCCCGCCGGCTACGTGCTCCTGCCGCTGGCGGGCTTCCTGGCGCAGGCCGGCGTGTCGGTGAACATCATCCAGGGCCAGGAGATGATGCCCGGCGCCCAGGGCGTGGCGTCGTCGCTGACCATGGGCGCGGCCTGGGGCGCAGCCGGGCTGGTCCTGCCCCTCGCGGGGGCCGCCGCCGACGCCTTCGGCGTCACCACCATGCTCGTCGCCGTCGCCTGGGCCCCCGCCATCGCCGGCATCCTGGGCCTGTGGATGCCGGAGGGGGGGCCGCTCGATGAGGGCGGGTAGTGCCTCACCTGCGGGAGTTCGGGTAGGCCAATTCGGGCCTTCCCCGCTCGTGCGCGATCCCACAACCTGGCGGTAGGCCCCCCGCAACCGACCACTCACTTGGCCCTCCCGCTGAGGGAGGCCATCCGCCCTCATCCCGCGAACCCGCCCGCGGCATCGACCACCGTCGTGGACCATGAGCGCGCGCCGGCCCAACGTGATCCTCGTGATGACCGACGACCAGGGCTACGGTGACCTCGCCTGCACCGGCAACCCGTGGATCAGCACGCCCAACCTCGATGACTTCTTCGTGCAGGCCGCGCGCTGCCCCGACTTCCACGTCTCACCTCTGTGCACGCCCACGCGCGGGGCCATCATGTCCGGGCGCAACCCGCTGCGCAACGGCGCCTGGGCCACCTGCTGGGGGCGCTCTATCCTGCGCCGCGACGAGACCACCATGGCCCGGGTCTTCGCCCACAACGGCTACCGCACCGGCATGTTCGGCAAGTGGCACCTGGGCGACAACTACCCCTACCGCCCCCAGGACCGCGGCTTCCAGACCGTGGTCGCGCACAAGGGCGGCGGCGTCGGCCAGACCCCCGACTTCTGGGGCAACTCCTACTTCGACGACACCTACTTCCACAACGGCGCGCCCGTCGCTCACGAGGGCTACTGCACCGACGTCTGGTTCGACGAGGCTATGGCCTTCATCGAGCAGAGCCACGGCGAGCCCTTCTTCTGCTACCTGGCCACCAACGCCCCGCACGGGCCCTACCGCGTGGCCGATCGGTACGCCGACCCCTACCGCGGCAACCCGGACATCCCCAACCCCGAGTTCTACGGGATGATCACCAACATCGACGAGAACTTCGGCCGGCTGGTGGCGTTGCTCGATGACCTGGAGATCGCCGAGGACACCATCCTGATCTTCATGACCGACAACGGTACCGCGGCGGGCTGGGAGGAGGGGCCCGGGCAGGGCTACAACGCCGGCATGCGCGGGCGCAAGGCCTCATACTACGACGGCGGCCATCGCGTCCCGTTCTTCATCCGCTGGCCCGCCGGCGGCATCGGCCACCGCGACGTGACACCCCTGATCACCCACCTCGACCTGCTGCCCACCTTCGTCGATCTGTGCGACCTCGACGAGCCCGAGCACAAGCCGTGGGACGGGCTGTCGGTGGCGCCGCTGCTGCGTGGCGAGGGCCAGGCGCTCCCGCACCGCGAGATCTTCCTGCAGTACCGCCAGAACACCGAGCCGCCGCACATGTGGGAGAACGGGGTGATGTGCCAACACTGGCGGCTCATCGGCGGCGAGGAGCTGTACTACCTGCCCGCCGACCCGGGCCAGCGCAATGACATCTCTGAGCAGTACCCGGATATGGTCCGGCGGCTGCGCATCGCTCACGAGGAGTTCTGGGCGGAGATCGAGCCGCTGCTGTCGCAGTTCTGCCCTATCAGCCTGGGAGCCGACGAGGAGAACCCGACGCGGCTGGGGGCGATGGACGTGCTGGGCGACGTGGCGTGGGACCAGCCGCACATCCGCGCTGCCCGGAGGTCAACCGGGCGCTGGATGGTCGAGGTCGAGCGCGACGGGCACTACCGCTTCGAGCTGCAGCGCTGGCCGCGTGAGCTGGGCCTGCCCATCGACGCCGTCCTCGCGGACGAGGAGAGCACGGCCATCCACCCGCAGCGCGCGCGCATCAAGCTCGGGGACTTTGAGGCCTTCGCGGACGTGCCTGCGGGCGCGGACCGCGTGACCTTCGAGGCGGACCTCCAGCGGGGGATGGGCGAGTTCGAGGCCTGGTTCATCGCCCCCGACGGCGACGAGCGCGGCGCCTACTACGTCTACGTGACACGGGAGTAAGCCGCCGCCGCCCTTCGTGGCTCGGGCAGTCCTGCCCGGGCCACGGAACGGCGCGCTCGGTTGCCGTCCCGCGCTACGCGTCGCTCGCCGCCGCGAACACCCGCACCGCCAGCGACCCCGCCCCGTGCAGCCAGCGGCCGTTGCAGCCGTGCTCGCGTCCGTCGCGCAGCGTCGTCGCCGCCAGGTGCAGCTCCCGCGCCGCCAGCGCCATCGCGCGCACGCCCAGCGCCTCATCGCCGCTGAGCGTGCACGCGTCCATCATCTCCCCCGCGCCCGGCCCGGTCAGCTCGCGCAGCTCCCCGGCCTCATCGCGCCAGGCGTACTTGCGCGTCGGGTAGGGCGCCAGGCCCTCCAGCATCACGATGGTGGGCAGCGGCTGCTCGGCCGCCGTCCGGGCGGCCGCCACCAGCGCCGTCTCGCCCTCCTCGACCTCGCCCGCGAAGCGCTCATCGCCGGTGCGCGCCTGGTACTCGCGCATCCAGCTCCACGGATCGGGCGCCTGCCCGCGGTCGCGCGCGATCGCCTCCGGGCCCAGCTCGATCGTCTTGAGCGCGGCGTCCTTGAGCGCCTCGCCGCCCACGCGGCTGTAGACGTGCAGCATGTGGCGCATGACCTCGGGCAGCCAGCCGATGTTGCGCGCGTGGAAGGCCTCGGGGTACTCGCCGTAGGCGGCCTTGAAGCCCTCGCGATCGTCGATGTCGGCGTCGAGCATCAGCCAGTAGCCGAGCCCCTCCTGCGCGAGGATGTGCTCGGCCCAGCCGGTCGCGAAGGCGATGGCGAACTCGAGGTAGCGCTCATCGCCGCGCAGGTCATAGTAGGCCAGCGCCAGCTCCGACGCGCGCGCGTCCCAGTAGGTCGAGAAGTCCCACGGCGGCTCGTCGCGCACCGCGCGCGTGCCGACGTACTCGCTGACGAAGCGCTTGCGCTCCCAGTCGAACCAGTCAGGTACGCCGTCGGCCCAGTTGCCCAGGTGATGGACCACGTCCTCGATGCCCGCGGCGGTCACCTCATCGCCCGGGTCGGCCTGCGCCAGTGCGACCATGAACACGGTCCAGTTCTCGACCGAGTGCTCGATGTCCCACTTCGCGTCCGGGTAGAAGCCATGGTAGAACTCCGGCCAGGCGAGGAGCTGATCGCGCAGGCCCTGGCAGAACGCCATCGGCTCGGGGTCGCCGGTAATGGCCGAGAACGCGGGCCACGTTGCGGTGTAGTTGCACTCGTCGTGCCCGCCCGCGAAGGGCAGGTCCTTCTGCCTGCGGATCGCCCCCGCGATCCACCGGCTGATCTCCTCCGCCAGCCTGTCGTACGCCTCGACCCACGCCGCCGACTTCGCCTCAGCCATCGTTGCCCTCCGATCGCTGGCTCCCGGAGCCCAACGCTCACTCTTGACTGGGAATCTCGCGCTCCACCCGCCTGACTCGCCGCGCACGGTAGAAGAAGTCCTCAGGCGCATGGCTGTCCTCGTCAGCGTCCGGACGCCGCCGGCGAGTTACGCGGTACGTCTGCTCGATGCGACGGTCCGTATTACCGCGGATCTCAGTCCAGGCCAGGATGAGTTTCGCGCCATCCTCGCCAACAACGCTGGCAAGCGTGAACCACGTCTGCTCACCGGGCAAGAGAACATCCGCGAACCACCGCTGATCGGCGCCAGTGAAACCAGTCATCCTCTCGCCCACCTTGCGGAGCACAACTTTGCGGGGCACTTCTTTCGCGCGGTGGTCTTCGTAGTCTCCCCAGTGTGCATCGAGCTTCACGTCCATCGCAGGCCCTCGCCCTGCATTCGTGAGCGACCAGACCCAGCGCGCGCTAGTAGGGTCATCGGCATCTGTGGCCCTGGGTATCCGCAGAGGAGTCGGGCGTAGCTCGGCTCTCGTATCTCGCCAGAACGTGTCGTCTGCCGTTCTCTTGGCAAGGAAGCTCACGATCAGCGCGACGACACTCACGAAGGCGGCAACAACACCGATGTAGTCAGACGGGCTCATCTCCATCATCCTCTCCCGCCGCCGCTGTCCGGGTGGCTTGGTCGAACGGCGCCCGGGCCACGGAACGACGGCGCCGTCGCCGTTGCCCTATGCTGGTAGCTTGCCGCTTGCAGCTTGCGGCTGCCCGTCACATCTGCCCCGCCATGCCCATGAGCGCCACGATCAGCCCGCCCGCGGTCAGCAGCGACGCGAGCAGGAAGGCCAGGCCACGATTGTGACTGGTGTGCGTGTCGCCATTGGGCATGTGCACCTTCCACAGCTCCAGGTAGGGCACCGGCGCGCGCCGATACCAGCCCTCGGCGATCACGCGCTGGCCAATGAAGCCCTCGGCGCGGAACAGGCCAAACAGGAACTCGAGCACCGCGATCGGCTGACGGTACTGCAACAGGATGAAGCCGCTGTCGTCCTGCATCACCAGGTCGTCGCCCCAGTAGAGCCCCGGGATGCCGCGCCCGATCACCTGGCCCTCGAGGCGCACCGGGATCGGTCGGACGCCCGAGACCTTGATCTCGCCCACCAGCGACGCCACCCGCCCCGGGGCGAAGCGCCCCATCGGGTAGGTGAAGGCCAGCTTCGCCAGCCAGCCGATGCCCAGGCCCAGGGCGATGCACGCGAAGCCCGTGACCGGCATCGCCTGCGCGAAGCCCAGGCCCACGCCCACCGCCAGCCCCACCACCAACCCGATCAGCGGCAGCGCGCTGGCCAGCAGGTCCATGCCGAACTCGTCCCAGTAGCTCTCGGGGGCGCGGTCGGGGATGACGAACGCACGCGCCTGGCCCATCTTCTCGGCGATGCTCCCCAGCGCCCGGATGCGCTTGGCCGGCAGCGGATGGGTCGAGCGCAGCTCCATGAAGAACGCCCACGGGTTCCACAGGTCCCACTTCATGGCGTCGGCGGCGTGCGTGGTCGCCTGCGCGCCATCGTCGGTGAGGCCGTAGGCGCCCGCGGTCGCCACCGCCATCGACTTGCCGTAGGTGGCGTCGAAGATGCCAAAGGGTTTCATGCCGGCGGACGCCGTCACCATCTGCTCTTCCTTCTCGGCGGGCGGGCGCGAGCGCGCCAGGCCGTAGGCGATCTTCACCAGCCCCGTCGCCAGCGCGTTGGGGTTATGCGTGGTGTGGGCCGAGAACTCGTCGGCGTAGTACTCGCGCACGCGCGAGAGCAGCAGCACGATGTACTGGGAGATCAGGTAGGCGACGAACGCCCCCAGCGCGACCAGCAGTACCACGCCGCCGTCGCGCCGGCTGCGCACGCGGATGCCGAAGCGGTAGATGTAGTAGAGGATCAGCGGCACGGTGGCGGCCACGGTCATGACCACGAAGTCCCAGTGGATGATGTGCCCCATCTCGTGCGCCACCACCGCGCGGCGCTGCTCGGTGTCACACACCTCCAGCAGCCCGGTGGTAATGACCACGCGCGCGTTGCCGGGGTAGTGGCCGAAGGTGAAGGCGTTCGGGTTCCCGTCGCTGATCACGCCAAAGCGCGGCTCCCTGAGCCCGTGCTCGTGGCACACCGAGCGGATCAGCGAGGCGATCCCGGAGTCGATCGAGTCGGGCGTCACCCAGTCGATCTTGTGGACCCACTGGATGATGAACGGGGAGATCGCGTACTGCAGGCCGGCGAAGAACAGCGCCACCACCAGCGCCAGCCACAGCGGCGCCTCCAGGACGTAGAGCACGGCGGTGGCCACGGCGAAGAGCAGCCCGAACAGCAGCGCGAGGGTCAGTGCCGAGTGCAGCGCGAGACGTGCCATCTCACAGCTCCTCCCCTGAGGTCAGTCGGTGCGCAACGGGCCCCCTGCCCGCCGCAATCCCCAGCCCGATTGTACTTCGCCCCCACCACGTGTCAATGCCCGGGCACCGCCACCTCACGCCCCGTCGTGCTCGCCTCGTACGCCGCCTCGGCGACGCGCAGCACATAGAGCGCGTCCTCGGCCCCGATCATGGGCGCGCGCCCCTCCACGGTCGCCGCGACCACCTCGTCGAGCAGCGCGTAGGCATAGCCGCCGCGCGTGGGCGGGGCGATGCGCAGATCGCGTTGCTCGCCGGGCACGAAGCCCTCGGCGCGCGAGATCACGCGCACGGCCACCTCGCCCTGCGGGATGTGCGTGATCGCGCCGTGCGAGCCCTCGTAGGCGGTCATGAGCTGGTAGTCATCGTAGCCGCCGGTCGAGGGATTGCGCAGGTAGCCGCAACGGATGGTCCCGATCGCCCCGCCCTCCAGCCGCGCGCTCAGGCAGGCAACGTCCTCGACCGAGATGCGCTCATCCATGGTCGCGGTCATGGCGCTGACCGCGACGATGCGCTGCCCGGTGACGTAGCGCATCAGGTCGATCCAGTGGCAGGCCAGCCAGTAGATGATCCCACCGCCCGCGATCTCGCCGTCGAACAGCCACTGGTCCACCCCGCGCAGCTCCGCCGACCAGGTGATCCAGCTCGCCTGGAAGGACCACAGCTCGCCGAGCGCCCCCGCCTCGATCAGCCGCTTGATCTCCTGCGTCTCGGTCATGGTCCGGCGCACGTAGCACGGCGTGTAGTGCGCGCCGGTGCGTGCGCAGGCGTCCACGATGCGCTGCATGTCGTCGGCGGTGCGGGCGCCGGGCTTCTCGCCGTACACGCGCCTGCCCGCCTCGATGGCCTCCAGCGTCAGCCGCCCCGCATCGCGGTTGTTGGTGAGCATCAGGATCAGCGGCACGTCCTCACACGCCAGCAGCGCATCCCACCCATCGACGAACTCGGCCCTGTCGATGCGCCCGGCGATCTCCCGCGCCTGCTCCGAACCCGTGAGCAGCAGCCGGTCGATGCCGGGGTGCAGCTCGGCGTCGCGCGTATGCCCATCGACGTGTCCGCCCTGATCGATGTACGCGCCCATGGTGATCCCCATCGCCATCGCCTCCACTGTCGTTCCGTGGCGCGGGCAGTCCTGCCCGTGCGCCGTCTGCCGTCGCCGTGTGTCGTTCGCAGAACAGGCATCCTCGCTGTCTGCCGTTCTCGCCGTCCCCGTCGTCCCCGTCGTCCCCGTCGTTACCGTCCTGCCCGCCGGTTCCCCACAACCTCACTCGTCCGCAGCGCCCGCGTGTAGATGCGCAGGGCCTCGACGCCCGGCCCGATGCGCAGCGCCGGGCCGCCCGTCACGTCGCGCAGGTGCGGCGCAAAGCGCCCCCAGCCGAACTGCCGCTCGTCACCACCGTCGCACAACACGCCATCGACCACGAAGCTGATGACCTTCGGCCCGCCATCGACCACGACCGCGAAGTGCTGGCGCGTGCCCGGCTCCAGCACGCCCCGGTCGCAGTCCCATCGGCACTCGCCGCGCCCGTCGTTCATGATCAGCTCGACCGTCCCGCGCTCCGTCGCAACCAGCGCGATCCCCCGTCCGTCCTCCGCCCGGCTGTCGAGCAGCGCCTGCCCCGCATCGAGGCGCTCCAGCAGCAGCCACGTCTCGACCGTGAAGCCCGCGCGCAGGTCCTTCGTGCCGTAGTCGTGGCGCGACGTGTCCCGCGCGGTGAAGGGCGGCAGCGCCGGCATCGCCACGCTCCCGGGCACTTCGTCCGTCAGTTCCAGCGCCAGCCCCGTGCGCGCCACCTCCGCCCGTTCCCACTGCCCGAGCAGCCCGGCTACCAGCTCCGCCGGCAGCTCGTGCACCCGCCCCACGTGCTTCTGCGTCTCCGTCAGGAAGAGCCGCTCGTCCTCCTCGATCAGATCCGGGTAACTCATGCGCACCCGGGTGTCGTCGTCGTAGAGCGCGATCTCAGGCTGCGAGAACTCCAGCAGCTTCCCGTCCGGACCATCGATCTCGCGCGCGGCCACCAGCCACGCCGGGTTGCGGTCATCGTAGGGGTTCCAGCCGGGCAGCCCCCGCGCCGCGCGCCCGCCGTGGTTGTGGAACCAGTAGAGGAAGCCGCCGCGCTGCAGCCGCCAGATGAAGTTCGCCGCCCGCGGCTGCTTGACGCGCCGGCCGCCCGGCGAGTACGTCAGATACTCCGGCGTGCTCCACGTATGCCCGCCATCGCGGCTGTAACTGCACGCGGGCCAGCCGTCCACGGTCCGGTACACGCAGAACAGCGACCCGTCGCTCAGCACCGTCAGCGACTGCTCCTCCGCGACGCGGCCACCGCCGGGCGGCGTGCGCAGACCCACGTCGCCATCGGGCAGCGTCTCGAAGCTGATGCGGTCGGGGTCGCACTCGGTCAGGATGTTCTCGCTGCGCAGGAATACGCCCTCGGACTGCGCGAAGAAGCCCTCCCCCATCGCACCGACCTTGTGCAGCGTCAGCAGCGCCGCGCCACCGGTGATCAGCGGCCGGCCCACGTTCCAGAAAAAGCGCAGCTCGCCGCCGTAGACGTTCTCCCGGTCGCACGCGAACTCGCGCACCGGCACATCCCACCGCCGCTCCGACCAGGTCCGCCCGTGGTCGTCCGAGTACTTGAAGACGTAGTGGCCCAGCGAATCCACGCGCGCGAATACGCCGCCGTCCTCGCGCCGCACCTCGGTCACACGGTCGGTGTTGTGGTTGTAGAAGCAGTAGACGCGTCCCGACGGCACCTTGAGCAGCACCGCATACGAGGCCTCCGGCCCATCGGCGGGCTCGACGTCCACGCGATCGGTCCAGGTCGCGCCGTGATCCACGCTGCGCATGCTCACCACGTGCTGGCCGGCGGCGCCCTCGCGCCCGGCGCCGGTTGTCATCACGCACAGCCACGCGCCGTCGTCGGTGCGCACCACGTAGGGCTGGTCGGCGTAGCCCTCGCTCGGGATCTCGCGCCCCCTGCTGATGTGCCGCGGGTCATCGACCGGGGTCATCCTGTCCTCCATCCGTTCGCGCCCTGCGGGGGACGCGCCGCTGCCGTGTGGCCCTTGTCGTTGTGCCCCCGACGCCCCCGGCCGCTTGCGACCGGCCGCCGGGGGGGCCCGCAGGGCCACTGTCGTTGCCGTCGCACACATCTACCGCCCGCCTTGCAGCCGCCCGATTACATCCGCCACCCGCGCGCGGTACTCGTCGTATTGCGCCGGCGCCCAGATGCTGTCCGTGTGGAAGTTGATCCCCCGCTCGTCATACTCCGCCAGATCCACCACCGTCGCCTCGCGGATCTCGTCCAGCAGCGCTTGCCCCTCGCCGGCGACGGCGCGCGTGGCGGCATCGCCCCCGGCGCGCGCCTGCGCGATCTCTAGCTCCAGCGTATGCAGATACCGGAAGTCGTCGATGCCCTCGCGCAGGCCCTCCCACTCAATGGTCGGGATCGGCCCCTGCTCGCCCGGATACGCCGCGCACCAGTCGATGCCGTCGAGGTCGCTGGTGGGGTCGTTGCTCGGGTACTGGTAGGCCCAGTAGAACTGCCCGGTCGCGCCCGTCTTCCAGAAGAAGCAGCCGCCCTTGAAGCGCATCACGTCCGGGTACTCCCGGCAGGCGTTCGTGTACCACCAGTAGCTGTCGCCGCTGGCCGCCGCCTCCTCGCGCACCACCACCGGGTCGAAGCCCCCGCTGAGCGACAGCGTGTGGCAGCGCACGTCCAGCCACGGGTCGAACTCGCGCGCGGTGTCCAGCCGCGTGGTCACGTAGGTGCGCGCTCCGGCCACCTGCTTGATCGCTTCCAGGAGCACGCGGCACTGCTCGCGCCGCTCGCCCGACCACGGCTCGTCGCGCGGATACCACAGCACCTCCCCCAGCCCGCGGTCGGCCAGCTCGGCCTGCACGTGCTCGACGAAGGCCTTCACCTGCGCGAAGTGCTCCTCGCTGCCGAACTCGGTGTCGATGGGCGGGAAGGCGTGGCTCCACGGCGCCGGCCCGGTCAGCCCTTCCGCGCGCATCAGCTCCAGAGCCCGTATCAGCGCGTTGAGGTCATAGCTCCACTGCCCGTCCGCGCCGCGCTCCATCGACGCATCCGCCGCCAGCGCCGCCGAGTTCATGCCGTGTGCCCGCATGTCCCGCAGTTGCGCGATCACCCGCTCGTCGGGCGTGTCCGCCGTCTCGCGCCACGGCGCCCAGTACATCCCGAAGCTCCGGCCCTCCGGCTCACGCAGCTCGACGGCTCGCACCTGGATTTCCACCGGCACCTCGACGGCCGGTCCGTCGCCGGGCGCAAAGGTCGCGGAGCCGCGGTAGCCCCCCGGACGCGCGTCCTCGGGGACGTGCAGCGTCAGCCACCACTCGCGCGTGCGCCCCGCCTTGACCGCGATGGTCGCCCCGTCCTCCAGCAGCTCCGGCGTCTCGATGTACTGGTTGGCGTAGCTCGCGCCCTTCTGCCCGGGGATCTGCGCCCACAGCCGCACCGTGCGCACCTCGATGGTCTCCACCCCAAGCGCCGCCCCGTCCGGCCCCGCCAGCTCACCAACCGTCAGCGTGCACTCGCCCAGGTCGCGCAGCGGGTAGATCGCCAGCGTCATCGGCTCGTACTCACCCGGCGCGGCGGCCGCCGTCAGCGTCGCCACTTCCCCCTCGAGCGGGACGGAGTTGCCGAAGACCTTGCGCATCCAGTGCGGCGCGAAGAGGATGTAGCCCGCCTGCTGCTGTTCGGCGGTGGGTGTCGGCGGCGGGCCTTCGGGCTCGTGGACCACCTCGTCGAAGTTCGCGGCAAGGACGTAGGACAGGTCCGGCGCCGTCGCGGTGAAGATGTCGATCTCGCTCAGCGCCAGCCGCACCGCGTCATCGTTCTGCACCCCCACGCGGAACCACTGCACCGGCTCGTCGGGCATGGCGAAGGCAAACTCACGGATGCCCTTCTCGTCCGCCAGCGCATAGCCGGCCTGCTCGCCCAGCAGCCGCCACGGACCCTCAGGCCCACCCTCCGTGAGGTAGAGGCGGATGTGGTCGAGCTGGAAGTCACGCCCGGTGTAGTGCTTGTAGCTCCTGACCACCACGCGGTCGAGTCGCACCGGCTCGCCCAGGTCCATGTCCACGAAGCGCTCCTCGGTGGTCGCCGCCCAGATGACCGAGTAGCGCGCGCCCCCGCCGGGGCGGCCGTCGAGCAGCTTGGTGTGCTCG
>JALGVA010000315.1 GCA_029820295.1 Candidatus Zipacnadia bacterium | reverse complement strand
TGGCCCGGATCGGCACGCCCACCAGCTCAGGTGTGCGCATCTGTGCATCACTCCCCGCGGCAATCCAGCTCAGGACGAGGGCGGTGATCGTGAGAATCGAGGGAAGCCGTCGCGCACGACATGACGTCCGGCGGACCAGAGCGCGCCATCCGCATCGCTGCTGAGCGCGCCCCGCAATACCGCGCATTATCTTGCGCATTATCAGCACATATTGCGCGTAGCGCGCATGTTGCGCATACTGCATTCTGGAGATGCGCACACAGCGGGCGCTCATGTCGCCTGTCACCCTCGATCGCCGGCGAAATAGACACGCCCCTTGCGCTCTCCGCGGGGCACCAGTCGGCCTTCCCGAGCCAGTTCCTGCAGCACGTCGCCGACCGCCCGCAACTCGGAATCGGTCAGGTCGTCCCGGCCATAGAATGCCTTCGCGACCGCAGACCGCGATGCCGGCTGAAGGTGTGCCACCAAACGAACGATCGCTTCCCGGCTGTCTCGCGGACGGTGTCCCACCGGCAGTGTCGGCAGGGCCGGGCCATCCTGGCCGCGAAGCGTGTAGAACGCTCCGCCCCGCGTTCCGTGCATCTGGACCAGGTCCGTCTCCACCAGTCCGCGCAGGTCGCGGGTGGCGGTCGGCCCATCAACGCTGTTGATGCGCTGGTAGTCGCCGTTGACCATCCGGCCATTGAGCCTGAGGTACGCAAGCGCAAGCATCTGAGGCTCAGAGAGGTCGTGGGACGCGAACCGGGCCAGCCACTCGCGCATCTCGGGTGACATCAGGTGCGCATTGCGCAGAGTGACCTGGAACGACGTGTCGCTCTCCTCGAATGCCGGCGGGGCAAGCCCCTGCCTGCTCATCTCGGCGATCATCATCGACACGCCGGTGCCACGCTGCTCCATCAGGCCGAACTCGCGCAGCGCCGCAGCCAGACGTGGGTTCCGTGTGGACTGTTCGTGCTCGATGTTCTCAAGCGTGACTGTGCCGAAGAGAGTGCCGGGGCTGCGGATCTCGATGCGGTCCGAGAAGATGCGGATCCGGATGGCCGTGCCACGGTAGGCGTAACTTCGGTGCGCGACAGCATTCGTCACGGCCTCGCGGATGACGGCCTCGGGGTACTCGGGTACCTCCTCACGCCAGAGCCCCCGCACCTGGGCTCGTCGCCCCACACGACTCATGAGCGTCTCGACAGTACTCACGATGACGTCCCGGACGCGTCCCGTGATCTCGCGGTCGAACACGTAGCGCGAGGTCGCGCCGGAGGACGCGACGCTGGTGGTACCCTCAAACTGTGTCACAGTAACGACAGCCCTGGGCAGGAAGTCTTCAGGCGCGTCGCCGAACACCAGGAGCCCCGCGACAGTCGGGATCAGACGCTGCCCCTCCTCGACGGCGAACCCGCCCCGGCGAAGCAGGTGGGCCACGCTGGCGTGCCGCACGCCACTGTCCGGTTGCCGGTCAATGATGGCCTGTCGGTAGCGCTCGATCGCGTCCGCATCCAGATCCTCCAGCGTCGCCCGTCGCACCGGCTCGGCCTCGAAATCATCACGCAGTGACCCGAGGAACTGCGCCAGCTCTTCGGCGGTCATGCGGCGGTTCGTGTTGCCCACCCGCCGGTACGCGCCATTCGCGAGGCCTTTGCTTCGGATGTAGCATGGCTTGCGTTCATCAGGGCACTCGGGCACCTCGGCCGCCACTACAGTGCCCGTCTCACGTTCGAGGAGAGTGAAGTCCAGCCGAATGGGCGGCTCCATTGCGTCGCTTGCGAGCGCGGCCATCTCCTCCTGCAGTCGCGCCGCATCATAGACGCCGACGACCGCATAGCCGGCCGCCTCATCGAGGCCGAACACGATGACACCTCCACCTCGGCGGTTGGCGAAGGCGGACATCGACTCCAGGACGGAGGTGCTCGGCAGCCCCTGTCCCGCCAGCTTTACCTCAGTGTCCTGCAACTCGCTTCCCTGGAGTGCAAGCTGGTCCACAAGACGCGCAAGCTCGTCAGTGTCCATCGGTACTCGTATCCCCTCGAGGCGAGTTCGATGGACACTGACGAGCTTGCGCGTCTTGTGGACCAGCTTGCAC
>JALGVA010000314.1 GCA_029820295.1 Candidatus Zipacnadia bacterium | reverse complement strand
CGCTCTCCGTCGATCCAGGCCAGATCGCAATGCTCCACGGGGGTCATGGGCTCGCGCGCGAGCATCTCCAGGATGACGTACTGGGTGTCGCTCAAGCCGAGGTCCGTGCCCAGCCAGCGCGCCCGCCGCGTGCCGGTGTCAATCTCAAGCAGGACGTCGCCAGGTTGCTCAGGCAGAGATACCCTAAGGTCATCATCGAGCCACTCGGGTACGGACAGCGCGAGCGCGCCCCGGCGCCCAAGCTCCTCGGCGCATCGGTCCACCGCCCTCGCGTCGGCAACCAGCAGGAGCACGCGCGTTGCATGCCTTGCGGCCTTGAACTCGGTCACCGCCTCGGGCAGGTTCCCGCTGAATGACGCCGGAGCGAAGAGCACTGCATAGTCCAGCGTGCCGAAGCTGCAGGAGCCCATCGACCACAGCCCCGTCTGCCTGCGCGCAATGGCGCCCACCATATCGTTGCTGCGCGCAATGGCCTCGAGCGCGCCGGAATCCCGCACCGGGTAGACTCTCAGCCTGTCCTCGTTGATCTCCACCAGGTCGGGCGCGTCCGAGGCAGTCGGCGCCACGAAGTAGCGGTCGGATGACTCGATCACGGCATGAGGCCCCAGCCCGTACTGCGGATCGACGATCTCGTCGCGCAGCGTTGGCGGTTCGAGCAGGCCCAGCCCCATGGCCTCGTCAATGTCCGCCAGCGAAAAGCGAGCCAGGTCGTGCCATGTCAAGACTTGCTGCTCGGGCTCGCCGGTCAGGCTCAGAATCAGCGTCAGGAGGCTCCGGTCCATCAAGCATCCCCCATCGGATGAGGTACTTCTCGATGACGCGGTCGTAGTCGTCGTCACCGAGATTGGTGGAGTTGGGCTCCGTCAGCCACACCGTGCGGCGGCCGGTGTTGCGGGGCCCGGGGAACTTGAACTGCAATGCCGCGTGGCGCACCTGCACCCTCCTGCTGATCGGGCAGAAGTCCCGGACCAGCCGATAGAGGTGCTCCGTCCCACTGCCGTGGAAGCGCGCGACCGCGTTAGCGTCCCCGGCCCTGGCGAACTCCAGACACACCACTTCGACGCCCTCAATGCGATCTACCGGGTCTGTGACCATTCGCGGCTCTGCACTCAGGCACGACAGATCCAGATAGAGCTCCCGACCGTCCCCCAGGAAGTGCCCCTCCCACCCGAACAGCCTCGCGCCGACCGCCCGGCGCAGCGTCCCGATCAACTGCTCGTCGTTGCGATAGACCCTTACCTTCAGCAGGCCCGTCGATGGCCGGTACACCAGGCGCGCATGCCGCACCGGCCGCGTCCAGTTGATCTCTATGTCCCGTCCGCGGAACTGTCGGAGGGCCTCCACATACTGCTCGTGGGACAGCTCGATGATGGTCCGCTCTTCCTGCTCAAGTACCTGGGCGATACACCTGCCCGTCAGGCCGCTCTCCTTGAGCATATCGCTGAAGTCACGCGCCAGAGCCTGCGCCGCCCTCTCGGTCACCCTCACCGGGGCCGGCTCGGGCCCCCGGTGCAGGCGCCAGTCCTGCGTCTGCTCGACATGGCAGATCGCCAGCGCCTCACCGAAGTGATCCGGGTAGTCCAGCATCAGCCTCATCCCGGCGGTGACTGGGTCAGTGTCGGCCGGAATGTCCACGCCGTCTGCGGCGATCGCGCGCTGCAGGCTTGCGCGGCCACGCGGGCAGTCGAAGTCGTTCACGCACTTCAGTGGGCCTTCGAGCAAACGGGCCAGCACAGGAGCGGTCCGGGGAAGCTGGCCCAGGATGCCGCAGGCACCTGCGAAGTCACCCGCGGCCAACTGCGCGAGCGCCTCATCGACCTGCTTGGAGCGGGTCTGGCGCTGCGTACGCTCATACTCCTCCTGGAACACCTCAAGGTAGCGGAGCAGCAGTTCAGGATGGACGGTCTCGAGGAACGCGGGCAGGTTGAAGTCAACGTGGGTGCGCATCTGAGGTCTGCTCCGAGAGGACCCAGTATCGGTGTGGCAACCAACATTTCGTCACACTGCCAGCCGCACCTCCGGACTAATGTTAATCTTGCGTGACGCGGACCGTAGGGCGGCAGGTTGCCGCCGGGAGTCCGGCGAA
>JALGVA010000157.1 GCA_029820295.1 Candidatus Zipacnadia bacterium | reverse complement strand
GCGACCTCAGGCTCGTGCCCGGCGGCAAGTGCGCCAACCAGGCGGTCACCGCGGCGCGGCTGGGCGCCGAGGTGACGCTGATCGGGCGCGTCGGCACGGACGTCTTCGCCGGGGAGCTGCTCGCGAACTTCGAGCGCGAGGGCATCGACACCTCACTCATCGTGCGTGACCCCGATGAGGCCACCGGGACGGCCTTCATCACGGTGGCGCCCTCGGGCGAGAACAGCATCATCGTGTGCATGGGCGCGAACGGCGCGATCTCACCCGAGCAGGCCGATTCCGCCGCGGGGGCCATCGAGCGCGCAGACATATTGCTCCTGCAACTGGGCGCACCCCTGGAAGCGGTGTTGCGCGCGATGGAGATCGCGGACGCCGCGGGCACGCCGGTGCTCTTCGACCCCGCGCCGGTGCACGGTGACCTGACCCCCATGTGGCGGCACGTCACCGTCGCTACCCCCAATGAGACGGAGGCGGAGGCCATCGTCGGCGCGCCCGTGGCCGACCTGGCGCAGGCGGCAGACGCGGCGAGGTGGTTGCGCGCGCGGGGTGTGCGCATCGCCATCATCACACTCGGCGCGCAGGGCGCGCTGGTCCTGGACGATGCCGGCGCCCGGCTGGTGCGGGGCTATGCCGTCGAGGCGATCGACACGACCGCCGCGGGGGATGCCTTCGCGGGCGCGCTGGGCGTGCGCCTGGCCGAGGGCGCGCCCGTCGAAGCGGCGTTGGACTTCGCCAACGCCGCCGGCGCGCTGGCCGCCGGCCGCTTCGGCGCCCAGACCAGCCTGCCCACGCGCGCGGAAGTGGAGGCGCTCATGGCCGGGCAGCAGGCCGCGGACCGGATGATGACGGTCGAGGCCTGACGCCGGGCATCACACAGAGCGAACGGGCCGCCGGAGAGATCCGGCGGCCCGCGTGGGTTCCGGCGATCGGCGCGCGCGCCTACCGCTCGTAGGCGTCCAGCTTCGTCTCGATCACGTGCAGGCTGAACTTCGGGAGGCTGGAGAAGCCCGGGTCCAGCTCGCACGCCCGCCCGACCAGCAGCGGCTTGCAGTAGGTCACGAACTCCTCGGTGACGTCATTGCCCGCCTCGTTGATCCACTCGCGCGGGACGGCCTTCGACTCGCCCGCTACTGTCATCAGCGAGGTCGCGCCACACTCCCACTGGTAGGGGTCGTCGTTCTCGCGCTCGATGGTGATCATGATGTCCGTCTGCCCGTCCACGGCCCACTCCACCGCGGTCCTGCCGACGGCGTAGGCCTGGTCGAGGTCTACCTGACTCGTCGTGGCGGCAAAGCAGCGCTGCAGGTTGCCCAGCTTGTCGTTGCGCGCACGCACGCCCGTGGCTTCCTCCAGCACGTCCCCCAGCCACTGCGCCACGCCGCCCAGGCGCGAGTGCCCGAACTCGTCCACCTTGTCGGAGGTGGTGGACTGGTCCTCGCCCGCGAAGGCGAAGCCCTCGGAGACCGCGATGACCGCGAAGCCGTAGCGGTCATAGACCTCCTGCACGTCGCTGATGAGCTGCTGGCGCGTCACCTGCACCTCGGGCAGATACACCAGGTGCGGCGGCGCATCGGGCTCCGGCCGCGCGGCCGAGGTGGCGCCGGTCAGCCAGCCCTCGTGCCGGCCCATGACCTCGACCACCTCGAGCGTGCCAAAGGCCTCGGCGTCGCGGCCGACGTACTGGCAGCACAGCGCCGCGTAGCGGGCCGCGCTGCCGAAGCCGGGGCAGCAATCGGTCACCACCAGGTTGTTGTCGATGGTCTTGGGGATGCCCACCACACGCATCTCCCAGTCGCTGCTCTTGGCCAGCTCGGAGATCATGTGGCAGGCGAGCTGCGAGTCGTCGCCGCCGGTGTAGAAGAAGTAGCGCACATCGTGGGCCCTGAAGACCTCCATCGCGCGCTCCAGGTCCTGCTCCTTGGGCTTGATGCGCGAGGTGCCCAGGCCCGCCGAGGGCACCAGCTTCATGGCCTCGACCACGTCCGGGTCCTCGCGGAACAGGTCGCACAGTTGCTCGTTGAGCAGCCCGTCCATGCCGTGGATGGCGCCGTAGAAGTGCTGGATCTCGTCGAGGTCCCAGGCCGCCTGGATCGCGCCGACCAGGCTGGCGTTGATGACGATGGTCGGACCACCGGACTGGCCGATGATCGCGTTGCCCGTGAGTGACATGCTCAGGTCCTCCCTGCGAATGGCGGTGACTCGCGTGTGCGTGGCGCTGCTGCGCGTCAGTATAGCACAGCCCCCGGACCCGGACAAGCAGACCCGCCCGGGCCTCAGCTCGTCAGTTCGGTCAGGAACGCGTGCGTCTTCGCGGCCGCCTCGTTGACCTCCTCGAGGGTCTCGCCGCCAAGGCACTCGACCACCAGCGGGCCGTCGAAACCGGCGTCGAGCAGCACCTCGAAGACGCCCTCGAAGTCCACCACGCCGGTGCCGGGCAGGATGTTGACGCCCTCCAGCTCGCCCAGGCTGTCCTTGATGCACATCCCGACCACGTAGTCGGCCACCACCTGCAGCTCGTTCACCGGGTCGAGGCCCTTGTAGTGCACGATGTTGCCCGGATCATAGTAGATGCCGAAGTTGTCGTGGTCGATGCGCTCGAGCGCGTAGAGCAGGTCGGCGCCCGTGCAGGTGATGCCGCCGTGCGGCTTGAGCGTGAGCATCACGCCCTGGTCCTCGGCGTAGTCGCAGCACGCGGCCATGGTGTCGTAGAACAGCTCCGCGCTCGGTCCGCGAGCCGTGCCGCAGTGCAGGAGATATGGCGCGCCGAAGGCCGCGACCGCGTCGATGAAGGCGCGCAGGCCCGCTTCGGCCTTCTCCGGCCCGGCATCGAACGGGAAGCTGGCCAGGCAGGTGGAGGGCATCAAGCCCGCCTCCTCGACTTCGGCGCGGCGCTGCCGGATCACGTTCATCGGCACCTCGTCGGCGACCATCCACTCCTTTCCCAGACGCATGGTGCCGACGCACTCATATCCGGCCTCCGCGGCCCCGGCCAGGAACTCCTCCCACGTGTAGTCATTCCACGGTCGCGTGAAGCATCCGAGCTGAATCGCCATCTCACGTCATCCTTTCAGTCCATCTCGGAAACGAGCGTTAGCCACACGGCGGTAGCTTCGGCATAGCTCCATTCACCTGCGATGCTGTCCGCGATGGATTCATCAACACCTTTCATGATCTCGAGGCAAGACATTTCGATGCCATGCTCTTCCCGCAGTATCTTCCTGGCATTAGCTGTGACATCCGCGACTCCTTGTCTGTCTGACGCAGTCGTTCGCTCAATAAGTCTCTGCATAAGATCTTCGTATGGCTTCAATGCGGCGTGGCCCGCGGGGGGGCCAGGGAACGGGTACTCCTCATCGATGACGATCAGCAACGCCGCCGGTGAAGCATCATCGATACTGTCAACGGTCGGCTTCTCTTGCTCTTCGCTTTCCACAGTGCGATGGACTAGTTCACCGTTGGGTCCTGCCGGCGTAGCCGAGTCCTGAGTAACAGAGCACCCAGACAGCAATGCCCCCAAGATAGCCCCAGAAACCAAAGCTAACATGGTCTTGCGCCTCACCGATCTCTGCCCCTTCCTCGGTCTCGTCGAGCGACTGCGCCCGCTTACGAAGCGCCGGGCACGCGCCCGGCGTGGACGTCGTCAAGTCGCTGCAGCACCTGCTCCGGCCTCGCGGCGCCGGTGGTGCCGAGCTGCTGGATGGTGATGGAGGCCACCAGGTTGCCGATGAGCGCCGCCTCGACCAGCGTGGCGCCCGCGCACAGCGCCGAGACCATCCCGGCGGTGGTGCTGTCGCCCGCGCCGACGATGTCGATCGGGCCCTTCACGCGCACCGCCGGCACGTGCGTCGCGCCGTCCTCGTCGTAGATGACCATCCCGCGCGCGCCCACAGTCACGATCACCGGCCGGCCGTTGCGCTCGAAGAGCCGGCGCCCGGCCTCGACTGCATCACCAAGGCCCGGCTCGCCATCGACCTGCAGGCCCGCGGCGCGGCAGGCCTCGAAGTTGTTGGGCTTGGTAATCAGCCCGCGAAAGCGCCCGATGTCGCCGCGCGAGTCGGCCCAGAAGATCGTGTCGCGATGCTGGCCCGCGAGCCGCTCCAGCTCATCCACCACGCGCGGGGTGATGGCTCCCCGATCGGGCAGGTCCTCCTGGTCGGCGACGATCACGCCATCGACCAGCGGCACCACCGCGCGCAGCTCGGCGATGACCGCGTCCTCGACCTCGGGCGAGGTGGGCTCGCGGTTGCGCAGGTCGAGGCGGTTCAGCTCGCGCTCCGAGCCGTCGGCCTCGCGCACCATCGGCTTGGTGTAGGTGGGTGTCATCAGCTCCGGGCGCACGATCATGCGGCCGGTGTCCACGCGCGTCGCCTGCAGGCCCTGGCGCAGCTCGTAACCCTCACCATCGTCGCCGATGACGCTGATCGCCAGCATCTCCCCCACACCCAGCGCACTCAGATTGTTGGTCACCGTGCCCGCGCAGCCCGGCTGCGGGCGCTTCGCGACCACCTGCCAGGCGTCGAGGCCGGTCTCGAGCGACGGCTCGGTCAGCGCCGGATCGATGATGAGGTAGCGGTCGAGGAACATGCCGCCCACGATCGCCAGCGACACCTCCGCGAAACCATCGAACAGCTCGCGCAGGCGCCCGGCGGGCAGGTCGGCGAACGAGGCCTCGCGCAGCTCACTCATCGTCCATCCGCTCCACGATCAACCGCCACAGGCTCGGGACGGAGACTGCGTGATCGAGGTTGAAGTAGAAGCTCTCGCCGCCGTCGGCGACGGTACGCACCAGGATGGTCTTCCACGGGCGGAAGTAGTAGTTCGGGTCGGACTTGCCGGGCTGGTCGTGGTAGCTGTCCGGCAGCGCCTTCAGGTCGAAGACCGCGGTGGTGAAGTCGGCGATCTCCCGGCCCGCGCGCAGCGCCACGTTGCGCGCCATCGCCAGCGCCTTCAGGTAGACCTCCGGGCCCATGACCTGGCTGCCGAAGGTCAGATACGCACCGCCCTCCAGGCCCTCGACCGCGCGCGCGAAGACCAGGAAGTCGGTGTAGCTGGCCGCGCCGACGGCCGCGCCGTCGCAGTTCGGGTGCTCGTGGATGATGTCATAGCCGATGCTGACGTGGATGGTCGCCGGGACACCCAGCCGGTACGCCGCCGCCAGCACGCTGATGTCCGCGTGCGGGAAGTCCCCCGAAGCGATCTCGCGGCCGATGGCCTCGCCGTAGCCGATGCCCTCATCGGCGGCCACGCGCGCGAGGTCGTTGAGCCGCCCGGTCTCTCGCCACAGGCCGAACTGGCCCTCGCTGATGTACTTCGCGACCGACTCGGTGGTGGCGCCGATGAGCGCGAACTCGAAGTCGTGGATGGCGACCGCGCCGTTGCCCGCGAGGTGGGTGATGACGCCGCGCTCCATCAGGTCGATCAATAAGCGCTGCACGCCCGCGCGGATCACGTGCGCCCCCAGCGCGAAGATGACCGCCGCTCCACGCTGTCGCGCCGCAAGGAGCCGCTCCGCGAGCGTCGCCAGGTCCGCGTCCTCGACAGACTGCGGTGCGTCGTCGAGCGCCCGGATGACCGAGAGATCGAGGTCATGCTCGCGCTCGGCCAGGGACTTGAGCTGCAGGCGGCCTCGGTCAAACTGCTCGTGCGGCATACCTACTCCTCCGCGAAGAGCCACGTCAGCAGGCGCTCGTGCTCGCGGAAATCGGGGATGATAACGTCCGCGCCGGCGACGATCAGCCGGTTGCGCTTCCACGCATCGATGCCCTCGCGGCGCGCCTCATCGGTGGCAACCCCCACCGCGATCCCGCCGACCTCGGCCACGTTCAGGATCTCGACGTAGCCATCGCCGAAGCCCACCAGCTCCGGGCCGGACAGGTCGTGCTCGGCGATGATCATCTCGATGACCATGGCCTTCGAGAAGTTTTCGTAGTCGTCGAGCGCGCCGTAGATGCCCGCGAAGTAGTCGGTCAGGCCGAGCGCGTCAGCCTCGTCGAGCACATAGGGCTCATCGGTCCCGGACGCCAGGTAGCAGGCCACGCCGCGCTCGCGCAGGTTCTCGAGGATGCCCAGCGCCCCCGGCACGCGCATCTGCTCGGGGTCGAGGGAACCGTCCCGCAGCCCCGCCACGCGATGCTCGATCTGCTCCCACAGCAGCTCGAGATAGCGGTGCTTGTAGGCCAGCGGCTCGAGCGGCTCGCCGCCGCGCTCGCGCACGCGCTGTGCCAGCTCGATCATCTGGTAGATGGTCTGCTTGCCGGTCAGCCGGTCCACGAACTCGCGCACGAGGGCCGACAGCTCATCGCGCGACTCGCCGGTGCCGGTCTCGGCGAGCACATCGACCATCATCGGCACCATGACGTCCTGCCAGCCCCGACGGATCAGCGAGATCGTGCCGTCGAAGTCGAAGAGCGCGTGGCGGATCCGTCCGCGCTCGATCTCCTCGTTGATGACCTCGATCTGCGTGTCGGGCAGGAACTCGCCCGGCGCCTGCTCCTCGACGCCCGTCAGCCCCTCGTCAGCCATCTGATCTCCCATGTTCGCACATTGCTCACGCCCGGCTGCTCGGCAACGCCGTACGCAGGCCCCGCTCGGCAACGCCGTACGGAAGGGCCGCCGCGAGCGAAGCGAGCGGGCCGACCTGCGGAGCAGGTCGGAGGTTCCATCCCGGCCCGGTCGTTCTTCGTTGTCGCCTCAGCCCAGGTCCATCTCGAAGCGGGTGTAGTCGCGCGTGTCGAACCAGTCGGTCGCGTAGCCCCACGGCGCGCCGGCATCGTTGTAGGTCAGGCGCTCTGCATAGCAGCGGTCCATCAGCTCCTGAATGCCGTTGATGCCGGTGAAGGCCCTGCCGTCGCGCTCCTCCCGCGTGATGTACTGCGCGTCGATGCCGCGCGGCGGGGCGCCCGACTCGTAGGCCCCGTTGACCGCGACCGTCAGCGGCCGGGTCATGGCGACGGGGCAGTTCAGCTCCTCATCAACGCCGCGCAGGTAGCGGATGGCGTTGCGGAAGACCTCGTCATGCTCGCGCCGGCCGTCGGGCTCGATGACCTGCTCGGCGCCGTCGGCGTACTCGATCCGGCACGGGCCCTGGAAGTCCCAGTGGGCGGTGCCGCGCGCGCCCTCGACGCGGATCCACGGCCCGCGCGCCTCCCAGCCTGCGAGGGTGCTCAGGTAGATGATCGGGACGCGGCCGGTCGTCTCGACCGCGATGGCCGAGGAGTCCTCGCCCGGGATCGGGTGGGCGTGATACAGCTCGCCGCGCACGCGAGCGGGCGAGTCGACCTCCTGCCAGCGCGGCGTGGCGAAGTAGAGCGCGTTGAACATGTAATGAGCGAGGGCGTTGTTGGTCGGCCCGTCGAGCACGTAGGTCCCGTCGATGACCATCTGCCCGGCCCAGGCGTTGCGCGCGTAGTAGTCGTCATCGCGCACCCACTCGGCCATGACCGCGACGTTCTGGATCTCGCCCAGGCCGCCGTCGCAGATCAGGCGCTTGAGATCACGCACGGTGCTCTTCGACTGGTTCTGGAAGCCCACGTCGCAGAACCGACCGGTGCGCTCCGAGCACTCGATCATGGCGTCCACGTCCTGCACGGTCGCGGCCGGTGGCTTCTCGACCAGCACGTCGTAGCCGGCCTCCATGGCCGCGATCGAGGCCTCGGCGTGGGTCTGGATCGACAGCGGCAGGGCGACCAGCTCGACGTTGCCCTGCTCGGCTTCGAGGAACTCGTGGTAGTCGGTGTAGACGGTGATACCGCGCTCGGCATACTCGGCCAGCGCCGCGGGGTACTTGTCCGGGCTGCGCACCACCGCGGCGGTGAACTGGCCGATGCCCTCCTCGACCATCACGTCGATGCAGCGCTTGTGGCTGGCCGCGAAGTTGCTCACGCCAACCAGGCAGATCTTGACCGGCTCGAACGGCTGCGTCTCAGACACGGTAGTTGCTCCTTTACTCCCGCACGCCCGGGTACCACGGCTCGGGCTTGAAGTTCCGATCATACTGCGGGTAGACCTTGATCAGCACGTCCATGAGGTCATCGCCTTCGATCTCGCGCACATGGGCGTTGATGACGCGCACGCCCTCCTCGTCCTCGGCCTCCTCGTCCCAGGTCGGCTCCACGCGCTCGTCGCGGAACAGCACCGGCGATTCCAGCGTCAGCGGCTCGACCCGATCGAGCGCCTCGCCGGCACGCGCGGCGCCCTCGCGGATCAGCTCTCGCGCGCGCTCGGGAACCACGGTGAGCGCCGAGTGCTTGCTCGTCCCGAACTTCACGGGCACCGTCACGCAGCCCGGACACAGCGCCTCCATCTCCCGGCACAGGTGCACGTCGCCCGCGGCGAAGACGAAGGGGACGCCGTAGTAGCCCGCGATGAGCGCCTGCAGGCCGGTCTCCCCCACCTCGATGCCGTTGAAGCTCCAGCGGCGTATGCTCTCGCTCATGGTGTGCGCGAGCGTCCCGGAAGGCGTGCCCGCCTTCGAGTGCGCGCCCACCGCCCCGGTGGCGTCACAGGTCTCGTCCAGCCACGGCAGCCAGAACGGGCGCTCGAGGCCGTGGTAGTAGAGCGCGCGCGGGTCGGCCAGCTCGTAGTCGATGGTGCTGCCCGCGCCGTGGCCGTCGTTGATGATGATGTCATCGAAGCCGGCCGCGATCAGGCCGTCAATGGCCGCGTTGACCTCTCCGGCCAGCAGCCGGCTCAGGCGCGCGCGCCGCAGCGTGTTCCACGGGCCGTCGTCGGCGCGGTCCTCCCACTGCGTGACGCCCGCCACGCCCTCGAGGTCGGTCATGATGTACATGCGCATCGCTGTCGCCTCCGTGCGGATGGGCTACTGCCGCCAGATCGGCTTCCAGTCGGGGTCATGCCCGTACTTGATGTTCATCACGTCCAGAATGGTCTCCGCCTCGATCTCCTGTGTGTGCGAGTTAATGACGCGCCGGTCGGGCAGCTCCCGCTCCTCATCGAAGAGCTGGCTGTCGTGCTCCTCGCGGAAGACCACCGGCGAGTCGAGCTTCAGCGGCTTGACCTGGCCGATGACCGACATCGCCCTGCGTGCGCCTTCCTCGATGATCTCGCGGGCGCGGGCGGGCGGGCAGGTGAGCGCCGAGAGCGGGCCGGTGCCGATCTTGGTGGCCGCGCCGATGCAACCCGGGCAGAGCTGCTGCATCTCGCGGACGGCCCATTCGTCGCCGGCGCAGAAGATGTAGGGTACGCCGTAGTAGCCGGCGAGGAAGGCCTGGTACCCGGTCTCCCCCACGCGCGTGCCGTTGAGTTCGTAGTAGCGCACACCCCGGCCCATGGTGTGGGCGAGGTTGCCGTAGCGGGTCCCGCCCATGGCGTGGGTGCCGACGCTGGCGAGGGCGTCGCAGGTCTCGTCAAGGCCGGTGCAGTAGTCCGGCCGCTGTGTGCCGTGGAAGAGCGTGATGCGCCGATCGAGCACCTCGAGGTCCATGGTGTTGCCCGCGCCGTGGCCGTCGTTGACGATGACCTCCGTGGCCCCGCCCGCGAAGAACCCGCGCGCGGCGGCGTTGACCTCCTCGGCGAGCCAGACGGCGAACTTCGCCCGCGTGGCGGCCGTAGCCGGTGTGTCGCCCTTGTGGCGCGGGTCCCACTGGGTGATGCCGGCTACGCCCTCGAGATCGGTGACCACGTAGATCTTCATCGGCCGCCTCCCGGTCACATCGGTGGCTCAGCGCGTCGGAGGCGGTAGCTTCGACGTCGGCGTCGCGACTCCTCCGGCGCACGCGCCCGCCAGCAGCGGCGGCGACCCGTGCACGCGCCGAGACCTGACCCGCGGCTTCACGTAGGCGGTATGCGAGCGGATAACGTCGGAGCGCCGAATGTCTACCTGACTGGGAGGAATTGCGGTGGCTCGCATTCTATGTGTGGACGATGACGCGAACATCCTCACCGGCCTCAAGGCCGCCCTGACGGTCAAGGGGCACCAGGTTTTCCCGGCGCAAAGCGAGGACGGGGCCATCGCGGCGACCGCCGACCGCGCCGGCCAGGTCTCGTAGCCCGCTTGATCCAGCGCGTTGTCGGTCGCCAGGCAGCCCAGCTAGTCGTTCGCCAGCTCGATGGTCATCGTGCGCGCGAACGGCGAGCCGCGTCGGTCGGGCCTGTTGGGCGCACCAGCTCCTCGCTCGCGGCGGGCGGGTTCATGCGCACCTGCACACCGCGCATGAACCGGCGGCGGTTGTGCGTCTCCTCTGAGAATCTCGAAGTGTGGCCGACGACCGCGGGCTTGAGACGGTTCCGGGCCAGCTTCACCGCGTCGCCGATGCGCAGCAGCGCCCATGCGAGGTAGTCCTCGTCCAGCGGCTGCATGAACACCGGCGACACCCGCGGGCCGTAGTGCGTGTGCGTGCAGGACATCATGATGTTGCCCGCCGCGATGCCGGTCAGCTCCTCGGCGCGGGCCCTGCCGATGTCGAAGTGCTTGCGGCGCACGAAGATCAGGTCGTTCTGCACGCAGGCGACCTGCGTGTCACCATCGTCGAAGACCTCCGCCTTCGCCTCCAACGGGTAGCCGATGTCATCCGACATCCGCCCGACCATGCTCCCGCTGATGAGCCCGTCCGGCAGCGGCGCGATGTCCACGGACGCGCCTCCCCACCCTCAGTTGACCAATTGTCAGTCCTCCTCGGCGACGCGCGCCAGGCAGTCGCTCGCCGCGTTCAGGAACAGCTCCTCGGAGCCCTTGGCGACGCGCGCGCTGGTGGCCAGCCAGGTCTCGTAGCCGCCCTGGTCGAGGCCGTGGTCCGTCGGCACGTAGCCGATCCAGTCATTGGCCAGCTCGATGGTCATGGTGCGGGCGAACGGCGAATTGCGCTTGGTGTT
>JALGVA010000156.1 GCA_029820295.1 Candidatus Zipacnadia bacterium | reverse complement strand
GAGACGTCGTCGAACCAGACCGTACCCGTATGCCCCGCGCGGAACAGGCAGTGCAGCCGCACCATCTGGATCGGCTGCTCGATGTCGATGGTGTACGAGGCCTGCCGCCAGTCATGCGTCCCGGTCTCGAACGCGGCGATCTGGCCGAAGAGCCACTCGCCCGATTGGAGCAGCACATCGCCGTAGAGCGAGATCTCGCGGTCGCTGACGCCGGTGACGTCCCGCGCCCTGAGCCAGCCCGAGATCGTGACCGGCTCGGCCTCGCGCTGGTTGACCATCACGTCCTGCACGGCGCCGACCCACGCGGCCGGATCGTTCTTGGCGCAGCGCAGGCTGCGGTTGCCCGTGCGCCCGACCTCGAGGTCGATCATCCCGCCGCGCATGGCCCACTCGGCGGCGGACAGCTCCTGGTTCTGCTTGAACTCCTCCCACGCCACCAGCGCATCCGCGCGGTCTACCGGCAGGCGGTGCATGTGGACCGTGCGCGAGGAGACCTCGGTGTATGGATACGTGCCGATCCCGTGCTCCTCGTCGTACTCCCACCCGCCCGGCCCGCCCTCGTGGTAGGCGTAGTGGGACGGGTTCGGGAGCCGCGTGTTCTCGAAGGCGAACAGCCACTGGCCCTCGTCCATGGCGAGGCGCTCGAAGGCCTCGGGGAAGCCCTCGTAGTAGGTGTTCAGCGCGTCGCGGAAGCCCCATGCCGGATGGACCGGGAAGAGGTAGAGCCGCACGTGGGCGGCGCTCTGCAGGTCGCCCTCGCCCAGTGCGGTCAGCCCGAGCTGGGTGTGCAGCCTCAGGCCCTCGGCGGAGCCGCGAAGCTGGTAGATCACCGGCTGGCTCGGCTCGATGGCCATGGCGAGCCCGCCGGTCTGTGAGGTCACCGCCACCAGCGGATACTGACTCTCAGTGAACTGCGAGGCGGCGTCGATGGGCTCAGAGGCGTTGATGTCGTGCCACCAGGTCCAGCCGGTCAGGTCCATCGGCAACGCCACATCGAGGTCCACCGCGCGATCCTCGCCTGTGGTGTCGCGCACCGTGGCCTCCAGCACACGCACCGCGCCCTGCTCAGACATGCGCGCCGTCAGCTCCAGCCCGCCGGCGGCCGTGCGGTCATTCGCCGGGACCTGCAGCGAGAACGCATCGCCGGAGACCACGTCGGTGACGGTGACGGTGACGGGCTCAGGGGCTGGCTGGGCCAGTGCCGCAACCGGGATGAGTGCGGAGAGTACGGCTACCGATGTGATGCGCATGGTTCTGTCCCTCCACGAAGGCGGGCTGGCAATGATGCGGAGGATCACATCGCGACGATCACGATGATGCCGGCGACGAAGGCGAAGCCGAAGGCGATCGCCACAACCCGGGCCAGCTCCCGGGTGCCGACGATGGCCGCAAGCGCACCCTTGAGGACGAGGTTCGCCAGGTAGGCGATGATGACAATATCGACGCCACCGGCCGCCGCCAGCCTCTGTGTGCCCACCAGGCGGGCGGTGCTCAGGGTGATGGCGTTCACGTCGGTAAGCCCCGCGATCGCGCTGACCAGGTAGGTACCCTCGGCGCCGAGGTGATTCTGGGCGGCCGCCAGTGCGAGGATGACCACCGCATAGATCAGCCCGAACAGGAGGGCGCCGGACAGTTGCACCGGGTTCTTCACCTCGGGCGGGTGGCTTTCGCCACGAACGCCGCCGTAGTACCAGAAGAAAAGCACGCATGGGGCCAGCGACGCCAGGAAGACCAGCGTCAGCGGTAACGCCGCCACGGCCAGGAAGTTCGCATTGACCACCGCGATCTCCACCGCCATGCGGGGGACCGTCACCGCGGTGGCGATGATGATGGCGATGACCGCGGCGCCGGACAGCGCGCCATCGTCATGTGCGCGGCGCGAGAAGCTGTAGGTTGTAGCGGTGCTCGACACCATCCCGCCCAGCACGCCCGCCGTCAGCCCCCCGTACTTCACCCCCACCAGCTTCAGCGCGACGTACCCGGCCAGGTTGATACCCGAGACCAGCACGACCATCATCCAGATGTTGTGTGGATTGAGCACCTGGTAGGGGCCAAAGGCCTGGTCGGGCAGAACCGGCAGCACGACGAACGCGACCAGTCCGAACTGCACCATGGCCACGATGTCCCGTCCCCCGGCTCGCTCGGCCAGGGCGTGCAACGCCGGCTTGAAGTGCAGCAGGGCGGCGGTCACCACGCCCAGCCCGATTGCCAGTTCCATCGGTCCGATGTAGACCAGTGCGCCGATCCCGAGGGTCAGCAGACCCGCGAGTTCGGTCGTCAGGCCCTTGCGCCCGCCCGTGGCAAGCTGGATATGGGCGACCACCAGCAGCGCGCCCAGCACGACAAAGGCAGCCGCGAAGACCCAGGTCGCGCCGGTGCGGTCGGCGATGAACGCGGTCGTGGTGCCGAGGCCCGCGACGACGATGAAGCTGCGGATGCCCAGCGGCCGGTCCCGGCCGCGTTCGCGCTCGAGACCGATGAAAGCCCCGAGCAGCAGCGAGACCGCAAACACCTTGAACAACTCGGCCAGCTCCGCGTAGGCCATGCAGCGCATCCCTCCCGCGGGTCAGGTCGGCGGCGCCTCGCTTGCGGGATTCGTTGCGCCCCCGGACGGCTCCTCGTCATCGTGACGGAGGTCACTCCGCGGGACGCAGTTGATTGCCGCCGTAGAGGAAGCTGCGGCCCACCGTCCCGTCGGGCCGCGTCTCCACAAACGCCACCTCGGCGTCTGTGCTGAATTCGCCGAAGTGGGCCTCCGCCGCCCGCGGCTGGAAGACGAAGCTGTGCCGCGAGCCGTCGGCGAGGGTGAGCGCGCCCGCGACCGCGTCTGCGCCCGCGTCGAGGGGCTCGAGGCCCGAGATCGGCGATGCGCCGCCGGCCTCGACCGGCCAGAGCACGTAGACCATCGTCTGCTCGCCCGCGCCCGAGAGGCGGTAGATTGCCGTCGGGATGGCGCCGCGGCGGCCCAGCATCGCCCAAGACCAGCCCTGCACCGGCTCCTCCTCGACGCCCTTGACCACCTCGACCGACAGGCCCTCGGCGGGCAGCGGCGCGATCACCAGGTGGCTCTGATCATCTCCCGTGATCGAGGTGACGGACAGGTCATCGCCGACCGTCGCCTCGTCGGCGTCGAGGTGGAACAGCGCCTCATACTCGTGGCTTGCGTCATCCTCGGGGGTCAGGCGATCGACCACGATCCAGTACTGCGGCTTGACGAAGAGCACGCTGCGCGTGTGCGTGACGCGCACGGCGTTGTCATCGCCGTAGCCTTCGGTGTAGCTGCCCTGCGCGAAGTCGAAGTCGTCGCCGGCCACCCACGGGTTGCCCAGCGGCTCGAAGGGGTAGGGCAGGATATAGGTGTCGCGCAGGCCGCGGCGGTGCTGGTCGAGGCCATCGACGCGCACGGTGTTGTGCCCGCGCGTGGACAGGACGTAGCGGCGCCACCGGCTGTGATCGTACATGTAGTTGCCCGCGTCCACCAGGTGCATCCGCCCCAGGGCGTAGAGGATGAGCGTCAGCTTGTCCTCGTGCTGGTGGCCCGAGCCGAACGGTCCGGCGTCCATGAGCAGGAAGCGGTCCTCGGGCGTCCAGCCGGTGCGCATAACGTAGTGGCCGGAGTAGTCGAAGGCGCGCGAGGTGTCGGCGGGCATCTCGCCCTGCGCGTCGCCGGCCGCCCAGGCGAAGTCGGCGCGGTCGGGGAAGTACTTCGCGGCGCGTTCCATGTAACGCAGGCGGTCGGTGTTGCCCGAGTCGTTCAGGCCCGGCACGATGCCGTTGGGCATGCTGGCGTAGAGCACGTAGTCGTACATGGCCTCAATGCGATCGAGCCAGTCGGCGGGCAGTTCGTCCCGCTGCTCGTTGAGCAGAGCGAAGTCGAGCACGTCCGAGTAGTTGCGCAGCACCCACATGCCGTAGCCCAGCGCCAGCTCGTACTCCAGGCCGTCGGGGTAGACCTCCTCTTCCATCTGGTCATACAGGCGCCGCAGGCCCACCTCGCGCCACTGTCCCGCCTCGCGAAACTCGGGGAAGAGCACGCCCGTGTAGTAGAGGCCCGTGGACTCGGCGGTCAGCCAGTTGCCGTGTGAGGGCCAGGCCAGCAGATGGCGCGCGTGCTCGGCGAAGGACCTGCTGACGGTCACGATGGCCTCGTCGGTCCATGAGGACGAGTCGAGCGTGCGGAACAACGAGTTGGGCCAGGCGCTGCTGGCGCGCACCGCGGTGTTGAGCGTCTCCCACGCCCAGTGGTAGGGCGAGTTGCCCGAGGAGTGCATCAGCACCGGCGCGTCCTCGATCCAGTCCAGCCACATGGCGACCAGTTCATCGGTCCATTTCTGATCGCCGGTGCGCCACCACGCCGTCGCCAGCGCACTGAACAGCCCGTGGCGATTGAGGCTGGCGTTCCACTCCACGGTCGCGCTCTCGCCCTCGGTCATCTGGTTCGACGACCAGTCGATGTCCGGCCCCAGCTCGAACTGCTGCCCCTGGAAACTGAAGACGTGCGCGAGGGCCCGCTCGGCCGCGCCCAGGCTCGCGCGCTCGGGCGCGACCGGGTCGGGGCGTTCGTACCACATGTCGAACCAGCGCGGCATCCGGCGCTCGCGCAGATATTGCGCCCACGCCGACTGCGCGCCATCGAGGTCGCCGGCGTCCACGGCCCGCTTCACGGCGGCAAGCTCCGGGCGTTCGAGATCGAGCGCGTCGAAGAACTCCCCGTCGGTCATGCGCGGCCCGGTATCGCTGAACTGCTCGAGCCGGACGTTGTCCACGTAGACCACCGCCTCAGGATTGACGTCGGTGTTCGGGTCCCATGCCGAGTGGAACTGCAGCTTCTGGATCATCTGCCAGCCGACCGGGTGGCGCGTGCGGCCGATCTCGTCGAAGGGCAGCACGAAGTGCCGCGGGCCCTCGAAGTCGATGCGTAGCCGCAGCGCGAAGTAGTCCATGCCCTCCTGGTCCGGGTCCTCGGACGGGAGGATCAGCCACAGCGGCGAGCCGATGGCGTTCTCGGCGTACAGGTCGAAGGAGAGCGCGTTGAAGGCCGACCAGTCGTGGGGTATCGCCTCGGTGCTGATGCCCTTCGGTTCGGCAAGCTGCCAGCGAATCGAGCCGTGGCCCTGCGTGACGTGCTCGGTGTCGGCGCTCACGCCGCTCCACGCGGCCGCGTCGTCGCAGTCGCTGACCATGAGCGTCGGCCGGTCCTGCGCCCAGGCGGGCGAGATCGCGAGCCATGTGGCGGAAGCGATGGCGATCAGACGACACGGATGCATGAGCGTCACCTCGGTACCGGTGATGATCGCGCGTGCAGCTTCGACGAGCATCGCCGCTATGCCTCCAGAAGGTGGGGCGCCGCGTGTTGGGGAAGCCGCACAGGCCATCAGTTGACGCTCGGGAGGGTGTCGCCATGACCTTTTACGAGAACGCCTTCGACGCCGAGCCGGGCCTGGTGCTGCGCGGCATCACCGACCGGCAGAATCTGCTGCGCCACGAGACCGAGGACTTCCTGCGCATGCGCTCGCTGGACTACGAGCCGCGCCGGCACGAGTACTGGCGGCGCGACTACTCCTCCGAGGAGGCCTTCCTCGCGTCGGTCGAGGACAACCGCGCCCGCTGGCTGGCGGCCATGGGGGACTTCGGCCCGCCCGACGACAACATGGACCCACTGGTCGAGCCCTTCGCCGAGAACGAGCACTTCCGCGCCGAGTGGGTGACCGTCAACCTCTACGGCAACCTGCGCGGCCGCGGCGTGTTCGCGGTCCCGAAGGCAGGCGACGGCCCCTTCCCCACGGTGATCTGCCAGCACGGTATCGGCAGCTCACCGGAGAAGACCTTCGGCTTCGACGATGGCGGTGGCATCTACCACGCCTACGCCCAGCGCTGCCTGGAGGCGGGCTTCGCGGTCATCGCTCCGATGAACATCACCGAGGGCCCGCCGCGGGCGCGCTACACGCGCCTGTGCACCATGCTCGGCAAGACGCTGTGGGGGCTGGAGATCGCGAAGATCAGCCGCCTGATCGACTACGCGGATGGGCGTCCGGAGTTCGACATCGATCGCCTGGGCATGTGGGGCATCAGCCTGGGCGGGGCGTACACCATGTTCACGCTGCCGCTGGAGTTGCGTATCAAGGCCGGGATCGTGTGCGCGTGGTTCAATCACCGACTGCGCAAGATGGTGGTCGATGACCCGCGCCACTCGTGCTTCCTCTCCACCGCCGAGGAGCACATCTTCATCCCCGGCTGGCTGCGCGAGTTCACCGACAGCGACCTCGTCTCACTGATTTGCCCGCGCCCACTGATGTCACAGACGGGCAAGGCCGACGGCATCGCGTGGTGGCCGTGGGTGCTCGAGGAGTTCGCGGCGTCGCGCGGGCACTACGAGAAGCTGGGGATCGCCGACCGCATCGAACTGGACCTGCACGAGGGCGGGCACGAGATCCGCGTGGAGACGGGGCTGGAGTTCCTGACGCGCTGGCTGTGAGCGCGCGCACACTCGACCGCGCCGGTCGCGGCGGGGCGGCCCGGCCGGAACTCGCCTACCCCCGCGAGGTGGCGCGGAACTGCATGCCTGACAGCTCCGGCCAGGTCTTCTTGCAGGTGGGGCAGACCACGTTGCCCCGGCCCACCAGCTCGCTGGGCTGCACCACGCCGTGGCACAGCGGGTTCGGGCACTTCCCGGCGACAAGCTGCCGGTAGCGCCGGAACACCCCCAGCCAGGTGTTGAGCAGCACGCCAAACATGACCACGCCGATGATGCAGGTGGCGCAGGTACGCGTGCCGCCCGGCGAGATCGCGGCGAGCACGATCCCTCCGATCCCGAGACCCAACAGGATCGACACGCCGGTGATGATCAGGTCGCCGCTGGTCGTGAGCCGTGCCATGCCTCGCAGCATTCAGAGAACCTCCCCGGTGCGTGGATGATGCGCATCGAGATGGCTGTGAGCACGAGTGCAATGACAGGACGTTGATGCCGTGTTCGGGCTTATTACTTCACTATACCCATCATCACATCCAGATGTTCCCTTAAAGTTCCTTGAACCGGTGATGGTCACCGCGGGGGCCCGCCGGGGATGCACGAACTGTCGTCAGCGCAGCAGCACCATCCGGAAGCGTCGCGCGGGAACCGACACGGTCAGCTCACCGTCCGTCACCTCCAGCACCTCACCGGTCGTGGCATCGCAGGCCCGGGCGGCCGGGCCCAGGCCCAGCCCCGCCAGGTCCGCCGACAGCGTGATCTCGCGATCGGTGTTGGACATGTCGCTGACGATCGCGAGGGTGGCGCCGGGCTTGCTGTACACGCCGATGAGCGCGTCGGCCGCGTCGGTGGTGACCAGGCTCTGCTCGCGCCAGTAGGGGTGGAACTGCACCTCGGGCGTCATTCCGAAGCGCTCCTTGGCGGCCCAGGTAGCGGCCACCTCGCCCGGCGCGCACCAGATCGGCCACACCTCCACCTCATGCTGGAGCGTGAGCGCGAGCATCTGCTGGGTCTCGTCGGGCCGCTGGTAGACCGCCGGATCGCGCCAGGCGGGCAGGAAGACTGAGACGTTGCCGAACTGCGGGGAGAGGAACTCGGCGCGCCACTGGTCGAGCGGTACGATCTCGTGGTAGGGCAGCCTGTCGGTGTTGATCGCGTGGTAGAACTGCTCGCCCGAGCAGGCCGAATCGGCGTAGAAGTAGTGCGGCCACTTCCAGCGCGATGAGGTCACGATCAGCGGCTCGATCCCGTGCTGCACGAACACCCCGCGCAGGCGCTGGTACATGCGCCGCGCCGCGTAGATGGGGAAGGTCGGGCGCAGCTCGCCATCGCGCCGGTAGCCGCAGCCGTGCGCCTCGTTGACGCAGCCGCGGATGCCTACCAGGTCGATGTACACGCCCGGGACGCCGAGGTGCCGCACCTCGTGGTCGCACGTCCACACGACGAAGTCGGCGAAATCCGAGCGCGGGCAGCACTTGACCATCTGGTCGGCGGTGGCGCGCGGCATGATGCACCACTCATCGGCGTAGCTGCGGCCCTCGGGCACGCGCGTCGGCACCGACCCGGACTGCATGTAGGGCACCAGCAGATCGTCTCTGGCGCGCAGGTATGTGGCGTACTCGGCGACCGCGTTGTGATCGCGCGCCACCGGCCAGCCGATGATGTCGCCCCACAGCGTCCACCAGTAGACCGAGATGTTGTGCCAGCGGTGATCGGGATGCCGGTCCTCGCCGCCGAGCGTGTCCCATGTCTGACTGATCCACCGCCACGACCGCCAGTCCGCCGGCAGCGGCCGAACCGGCGTGGGCTGCAGGGCGAAGTCGATGGTCAGCGGCTCGGCCAGCGTGCGCGGCGCCCGGTTGAACGTGATGCGCAGGTCGGTGCGCTCGCCGACGCGCACGATCTCCACCGCCGGCTCGCCCTCGGCGACCTCGAAAACGCGATCGTCCTCCATCATCCACGACAGGCCCAGGTCCTCGTCGCCGATCCATACAAAGGGCACGAAGCCCGCCGACCAGGCCACGCCATCGCCCGCGGGCAGACCGTGTGCGAACGAGCCCTCGCCCTCATGGACCGGCGGCTCGTCACGCTCCACGGGCGTGTAGTTGAGCAGCGTCGGGTGCGCGCTGCGCAGCGGGATGGTCAGGGTCAGGCCGGCGATCTCCGCCTGCCCCTCGGGCGTCAGCGTCACCTGGCAGCGCAGGAGGCCATCGTACTCGAGCCGGGTATTGGTCTCGACCGCGAGGCCCGCCGCCTCCGCGGTCGCACGCGCGTCGGCGCCGACGGGGCCGTCGCTGCGCAACTGTGCCTGCGCCGATGTCAGGTCCACGCGCTCGTCGTCGACCGTCGCCTGCAGGGCCACCGGTGCGGCCAGCAGCTCCTCGCCCTGGCTGGTGATGCCCGTCGGCAGGCCGCGGTCCAGGTCGAACTCGCGCCCCCAGCAGCGCGCCACCGTGCCCCCGACCTCCACCGGAGTCCACGGCGGCAGTACGCCCTCGACCTGCCCGAGCGAGCGCACCCACTCCCAGCCATCCTGCTCGCAGGTGAACGCGCTCTCGACGCCGGCGATCACCTGGCCGTCTACATCGGTCACCGAGCCGCGCACCACGTACTGACCGGGCTCGAGCGCCGAGATGTCCGCCTGTCCCGCGAACACGCCCTCGGGGGTGGGGGAGAGGTCGATGCTCAGTGTGGGCTCCCGGCCCGGCGGTTCGATGGTCACTACGCCGCCTGTGCCGCGCCGCAGCACATCCTCGCGCGCGGGCCGCAGCGCGACCTCCAGCCGCTCGTCAAAGCGATGGTAGGTCAGCTCGCAGTCGAGCGAGCGGCGGAAGTCCACGGGAATGCAGTGTGTGAGCCCGTCCCACGCCGCTCCGTCGTTGCCGGAGCCGTCCACGCTCAGGACCATCGTCGCCGCGTTCGGATTGCCCAGCGGCAGCTCCAGCCAGACCTGCCGCCGATGCGCGCCCACCAGAGTCCCGATCGGCTGCTGCAGAGCGAGTTCGTTCTCGGCGTGCGGGCCCCACGTCCACACGCGCAGATCGGCGTCCCGCAGCGCGTCAACGCCGCGCAGCTCGACGCCCACACGCACGGAGTCGTCCCCCCAGTCCATCGGCAGCAGCCTCGCTGCGAGAGCACGACTGTCGAGCACGACCCTTCCCAGCCGGCCGGGGTCATCCGCGGGAACGGCGTAGGCCCATGAACACGCGCTGGCGTCCGGCCAGCGGAAGGTCAGATTGGCGTCCAGCAGAGCCCGTGTGGGGTCGGACGCCGGCCCGTGGGTCGGCAGCCCGGGGCCCTGCTCGCCGGGCGGCAGCAGGGGGATGCTCATCTCGCCGACCCACCGGTCACCCGCCACGCCCGCCGCGGCGACGACGCCTGCGAGCGGCGCTTCGCCTCGCCCGTCAGCGGCCACCGACAGATGCAGCAGCGGCCGCTCCCGGTCGCCCATGAGCGCCTGCAGTTCCGGCGGCCGGCCGTCGCGCAGCGGCGCCTGCCACGCCAGGTGCAGCCGGTCCGCCGCGGCCACCAGCAGTACGACTGGCTGGCCGTCGGCCAGACGTCCTGTCGCATGGTCCACGAAGCCACTGATCCCTGCGGCCCAGTCCCATGCGGGATCCGACAGATCGCCGTCGGCAACCGGAGCAAGATCAATCTCCGGGACCGTGATACGCGGGTTCGCCCAGGCCTCGGTCTCCACCACCGCGAGCCGCAGCCACGCCTGTCGTACCTCGGCCCTGGTCAACGGGCGCGGGTAGATGCGCACCTCGTCGATGAGCGTCTGCGCGTCGCCGCCGAAGCCGTCGGGGCCGGTGCCGATGTGGAACGTTGGGTCGATGGTCTGCGGCAGTATGCCCGTGGTGCTGGCGGCGAACTCGCCGTTCCAGTAGATCGACATGTCGCCGCGATCCCAGACGACGCATACGTGCTGCCAGCGTTCGACGTCCCAGTCCTCGATCGGCACCCATGCCGCGCTGCCGTGCTCCGCGCCCTCGGTGATCATGTAGAACAGCATCTGCGCGCGGTTGTACTTGTAGACGTGGAAGCCCGTGGTGCCGAAGAAGGTGCAGAAGACCGCGTCCGCCGGCCGCCAGTCGCCGGCCTTCACCCACATCTCGATCGCGCCGCGGTGCAGGTCGAAGTTGCCCGCGCTCTGGTAGGTCACCTGGCCGAGGTCCCTGCCGACGCGCGCGGCCTGCCCGAGCTTGCCCGGCTCCAGCACCGGCTCGCCGACCACCTCGCCGGCCGGGTTGCCCGCGGCGGCATCGGCGTCGAAACCCTCATCGTACGAGGCGTAGAAGCTCGGCTGCGGCAGTGCGCAGGCGAGCCGGGCGGTTGCCGACAGGATGATCGCGACCGACGCGATGCGCTTCACGTCGCCTCACCTCAC
>JALGVA010000313.1 GCA_029820295.1 Candidatus Zipacnadia bacterium | reverse complement strand
TGGTTGTAGATATCGGCGATCGCGTCCTCGCGCACCTGGTCGAAGAGGCAGACCTGGATCGGGAACTCGCTGGGGAACGCGCGCAGGCAGTGCCCGCAGGAGACGCCCTGCTCCGTCGCCACGGTCACCGTGACGTGGCGACCCTCGGTCAGCGGCTCGTCGAGCGGGATCTCGACCGGCACAACCTCCGCCCCGATGCGCCTGGAGCCGAAGCGCGCTCTGTCGGTGAGGTCGCGGCCGTCCACCTCGATCGCGCTCGCGCTGAAGCCGCCCGCGGGCGCGCCGGGCGCCTGCAGGTAGGCGCTCACTGTGCTCAGGTCGGGGCCGAAGGTGAGCATGTTGATGCGCAGCCGTTCGAGGCCGGGGTCGAGTCGGACCCTGCACGTCACCGGCTCGGACTTGACGTAGCGGAGCAGAACGGTCGTGGCGGGTGGCTCGGTGCCCTCCATCAGGGCGAGGGCCTGCTGTTCCGAGAGCCCGTTGAGCCGCAGCGTGACGCGCCCGGCCTCGCCGGGCCGGATGCGGTGCGGGTGCTGGTGGTACCAGGCCAGCACGCCGTCCGCCACCAGCTCGCCGCCGCCGCGGCCGTCCAGCTCCACGCTCTCGAGAACCGCCGGGCCGTCGCCGGCATTGCGCACGTACAGGTGAAGCTGCCCGCGCACGGGCAGGGCCTCGCCGGGCAGAAGCGGATCGGGCTGGAAGGTCGCGAACTGCATAGATGGTCGGGGCGTGCCCTCGATCTGCTCTCCTTCGACGCCGGCCGGCGGCAGGGCGCCCTCGACCCGCAGGTCGTCGAAGGCCGCGGGCGTCTCAGTGTAGAGCCCCACACGCCCGGGCCGGTCGTCCCAGGCGATGGCGATCGGCTCCAGCGGCCGGCCGTCGAGGAAGACGCGAAGCCGGTCGCCCTCGATCTCAAGCCGCGCCTCGTACTCCCGCCCGACCTGCGCCTCGAGCGTCCCGATGGAGTCGATGGTGCGTTCCCCACCGTGCTGGTTGTACACGCTGACGCCGCCGTAGGCGCCGAAGCGCACTGCGACGTAGTGGGCGCTGTCGTAGTACTTCACCAGCACCCCGAAGGAGGCCCAGCCGTGCGCGGCGCTCTCGGCCAGCGGCGTCGCGCGGACCGTGATGGCGCCGTCGGCAATCGCGACCGGCGCCACGGTCATGTGCCTGCCCCAGCCGGGGTCGTCGAAGACATAGCGGCCGTCGGCAACCTTCCATCCCCCCACGCCGTGGACGACCGTCCAGCCCTCAGCCCCGGTCTCGAAGCCGTCGATGAACGTCTCCGCCTGGCCCGCGGCGGTCAGCGACGGCACCAGCAGGGCCATGGCGACCATCATCCATCTGGCGCGCACCGGCCTCACCCCTCGGTCCGCTCGATGCGGACGTCGTCGAACGCGCAGCGCGTCTCCGTGAACAACCCCGGCCGTCCCGCCTCATCGGGAAACGGGTCGTCGAGGATGGCGATGACGAGCCCGTCCCGCACCACCGCGATCATCCCATTGCGGAGGATGATGCGCGCGCGGTACGACTGCCCCGGCTCCGGGCGGAAGCCGCCGAGGGAGATGCGGTCTTTGCGGTCCGGCCCTCGGATCAGGAGGCTGCAGCTTCCGTAGGAGCCGAAGCGCATGGCGCACCAGGTGTCCTCGTCGATGTGCTTGACGATCAGCCCGAAGCTGGCGCCGACGTTGCCGTTGTGATTGCGGACAAGCGGCGTGGCGGTCGCCTCGATGGAGCCCTCGCGCCATGGCGTGTCGAAGACTGAGAAGCGGTAGGCCGGCGACGAGGCGTCCGCCTGCACGTACGCGCCGTCCTCGACCCGCCACTCGCCGAGGAGGGCCTCCCAGCGCTCGGCCGTGCCCGCGTCAAAGGTCTGCTCGATGACCTGCGCCTGCGCCACTGCCGCGAGCCCGATGGCGGCTGCAAGCCACAGTGGTGCTGGTCTCACCTGCCTCGCCCCTCTCCTCCCGGCGGTGATCGGCGGCCTGGTTCCCGCTCTCCCTCTAGTTGGCCGGCGGCCTCGCCGAGTCCTCCGCCGGAGTCCGGAAGGTGCGCGCGCCCGGGCCGGCCAAGTACCCCTCGTCGCGTCTCATGGAAGCAGCCGCACGCGCGGGAGGGAGA
>JALGVA010000312.1 GCA_029820295.1 Candidatus Zipacnadia bacterium | reverse complement strand
CTGTGCCTCTGACCAGGGCTGATGGCGACCTCAGCAGGGGCGAGGAGGCCCGTGAGGTCTTGTCACTGGCGGCGCCCGAGATCATCGTTCACTGCGCCGCCTTCACCGACGTAGACGGCGCCACGCGCAGCCCTGAGCCGGCGTGGCGGTCCAACGTAACGGCGACCCGCCACGTGGCCGAGGTCGCGGCCCTGCTGGCCGCCCGGCTGCTCTACGTCAGCACGGATTACGTGTTCGACGGCACATCGACGGAGCCGTACAGCGAGTGGTCGGCGCCGTCGCCGCTCAATCCCTACGGCGCAAGCAAGCTGGCGGGGGAGCGGGCGGCCGGCCGGGCGCCCGGCTCTCTGGTCATGCGCACCCAGTGGCTCTTCGGGCCGGGCGGGCGCAACTTCCTGCGCGCCATCCTGGAGGCGGCCCGCGCGGGAAAGGCCCTGCGCGTCGTCGATGATGAGTATGGCTGCCCGACCTACACGCCGGACCTGGCCGTGGGTCTCTGGCGCCTGCTTGAGACCGATGCCACGGGCATCGTGCACCTGACCAACCAGGGCGCCTGCAGCCGGCTCGAGCTGGCCGCCGCCGCGGTCGAGGAGGCCGGCCTGGACGATGTGGAGTTGACCGGCATCCCCAGCGCGGAGTGGCCGAGTCCGACGCGCCGACCGCGGAATGCGGTGCTGACCAGCGACAGGCTGGCGGAGATCGGGCTGCGGCCGCTGCGGCACTGGCGGGAAGCCCTGCGCGACTACGTGGCGGCGCTGCGGGCCGAGTGGAATGGCGGCGGGGCCGGGGACCTGACAGGCGGATGAGCGGACCGAGGCAGGAGCCAAGGCGGGCCCGAGCGCCCGTCCGTATCGACCTCGCCGGGGGCTGGAGTGACGTCCCGCCCTTCAGCGCCGAGGCCGGCGGCGCCGTGGTCAACGTCGCCATCTCGCGCTACTCCTACGCAACTCTCTTCGCCAACGACAGCGGCGAGTTCATCCTTGAGTCGGCCGACTACGATCAGTACATCCACGCTCGGCACAACCGCGAACTCGAGTACAACGGGTCGCTCGACCTGTTGAAGGCCGCGGTGCGCCGCATGGAGCTCGACCTCGGCGGCCACCTGATCACGCGATCAGAGGCGCCGCCGGGCTCCGGCATCGGCTCCAGCGCCTCGATGGGCGTGGCGCTGGTCGGGCTGCTGGACGCCGTGCAGGGGGGCGGGATGTCACGCATGGGCATCGCGGCCCTGGCGAACCTGCTCGAGACCGAGGAGCTCGGCATCGATGGGGGAAAGCAGGACCAGTACGCCGCCGCTTGCGGCGGGCTGTCCTTCATGACCTTCGACGACCCGGACGTGACCGTCGAACGGCTCGAGCCGTCGCAGGACTTCCTGCTTGAGTTCGAGAAGTCGATGCTGCTGGTCTACACGGGCAAGTCGCGTCTGTCGGGGGACATCATCAGCACGGTCATGGGAGCCTACCGTCGCAATGAAGCGTCCATGACCGAGCCCCTGACCAACCTGCGCGAGGCCGCGTATCTCATGCGCGATGCCATCATTGCGGAGGATCTGGCGCGGGTGGGCGATGCCCTCGACCTGAACTGGGACAACCAGAAGCGTCTGTACCAAGAGATGACGACCCCCAAGACCGAGGCGCTGTTCTCGGTCGCTCGGTCGGGCGGGCTGTTGGGCGGCAAGGGCTGCGGCGCCGGCGGAGGCGGGTGTATCGCCCTCCTGTGCGACGCCGACCGCGAACACGTCGTCAGGCACAACGTGGAGGACCTCGGGGGCCGGTGCATCGATTTCAGCCTTGACCACGAGGGGCTGCGAATCTGGCAGCCGACAGCACAAACAGGCAGGTGACGTCAATGCAGTTCGACATAGCCGACAGCTCTCTCGCGCCGCAGGGCAAGCTGCGGATCGAGTGGGCCGAGCAGCAGATGCCCGTTCTCCGGCAGATCCGCGAGCAGTTCGAGGGCGACAGGCCGCTTGAGGGCCAGCGGCTGGCCGCGTGCCTGCACGTGACCACGGAGACGGCGAACCTGATGCGCACGCTCAAGGCGGGCGGCGCCCAGGTCGCCCTGTGCGCCAGCAACCCGCTGTCCACGCAGGATGACGCCGCCGCATCACTGGTCGAGGACTTCGAG
>JALGVA010000029.1:409-41031 GCA_029820295.1 Candidatus Zipacnadia bacterium | reverse complement strand
GGGGTACTCCTCGCCCGTCGTCGTGGGCGACGCCGTCCAGTGCCTCGCCGATTGGTGACGCCCCCTGCGGGGCGATGCGCTTTCCTCCGGCTCGGGACTCAAGTTCCGGCGGCGCGTGCCGTTAACCCATGCGCACACGGGCGGGGAGCGGGTTCGGGCGCGGAGGCCACAGGCGTGTGCAGAGGGGGCGACGGGGAGATCGGGGGAGCTTTGACGCACAGGCGCCGGGGCGACCAGCCTCGTCCCGGCGCCCTCCTCGGGAGGGACGCAGGTCGATCGTGACCGGCGCCGCGCCGGCCGGATGATCCGCCTCACCGCTTCGGGCCTCTCCCGGGGACCCGGGCGGCCGCAAGCGAAAGAGCCGCCGGCGCGTGCCGGCGGCTCTTGTCGTCATGTCCGAGGCGCGGCGCTACCGCACGCTGGCGACCGCGGCCTCGATCAGGGCGCCGAACGAGTCGGCCTTGAGCGACGCGCCGCCCACCAGGCCGCCGTCGATGTCCGTCATGGCCATCAGGCCCTCGACGTTGTCGGGCTTGACCGAGCCGCCGTAGAGGATCTGCATGTCCTCGGCCAGCTCCGGGCCGCACGCCTGCTCCACCACGTCGCGGATCATCCCGCACACGCGCCCGGCTTCGTCGGCGTCACACACCTCGCCGGTGCCGATGGCCCACACGGGCTCGTAAGCGATGACCATGTTGGCCACGCCCTCGTCATCGATGCCGTCGAGCATGGCCCGCACCTGCGCCGCAACCACGCCGTCGGTCTTACCGGCCTGGCGCTCGCTGAGCAGCTCGCCGCAGCACACGATGGGCCTCAGGCCCGCCGCCAGCGCGGCCCTGACCTTGCGGTTGACGGTCGCGTCGGTGTCGCTGAAGATGGCGGCCAGGTCCTCCGCGTCGGCCTCATCGACCGTGCCGAAGCGGCCGCGCCGCTCGGAGTGGCCGATGATGACATACTCGCAGCCGCAGGCGAGCAGCATCTTGGCCGAGATCTCGCCGGTGAAGGCGCCTGCCTCCTCCCAGAACAAGTTCTGGCCGCCGAGCTTGATGTTGGAGTTGGCGATGGCGGCGTGCACCGTGGTCAGCGCGGTGGCGGGCGGGCACAGAATCACGGTCGCGTCCTCGACCTGCCCCGCGCGCGCCAACACGCCATCGGCGAGCGCCTGCGCCTCGTCGTTGTCGCAGTTCATCTTCCAGTTCCCGGCCATGATCGGCTTGCGCACCGGTATCACTCCCTTACGGCGGCTCTGCCGCCGCCGCGTCACTTGTCGTCGAGCGCGTCAACGCCGGGCAGCGCGTCGCCCTGCACGAACTCAATGGACGCGCCGCCGCCGGTGGAGACGTGCGACATCTCGTCCTCGAAGCCCATCTGCGCGATGGCCGCGGCCGAGTCCCCGCCGCCCACCACGGTGTACGCGTCGGTCTCGGCCAGCGCCAGCGCCAGCGCCCTGGTGCCCTCGTCGAAGGGCCGCTTCTCGAAGAAGCCCATCGGCCCGTTCCAGAACACGATCTGCGCGTCCCTGACGGCGGCGCCGAACAGCGCCTGCGTCTCCGGGCCGATGTCCAGCGCATCCCAGCCGGGCTCGATAGCGTCGGCGGCGGCGAACTTCATCTCGCCCGTGTCCGGCTCCTTCTGCACCATGTGCACGTCCACCGGCAGAACCATGCGGTCGAGGTACTTGCCCATCGTCGCTATGATCTCTTCGGCGGCCTCGAGGCTCTTCTTCTTGCACAGCGACGTGCCGATCTCCATGTCACGTGCCTTGAAGAACGCCCAGGCCATCGCGCCGCCGATGATCAGCTTCTCCGCGCGCGGCAGTAGCCTGCGGATGGCGTCGATCTTGTCCTCGACCTTGGCGCCGCCGAGGATCACCACGAAGCCCTCGCCCGACGCCTCGCGGCAGGGCTGCAGCTTCTCCAGCTCCTCGCGCACCAGCAGGCCCGCCACGCACACGTCGATGTGCTCAGTCACGCCCACGGTCGAGGCGTGGGCGCGGTGTGTGCTGCCGAAAGCGTCGTCCACGAACAGCTCGGCGTCACCGGCGAGCGCACGCGCGAACCCGGGGTCGTTGCTCTTCTCGCCGGGGTGGAAGCGCGTGTTCTCGAGCATGAGCACCTGGTCGGCACGCAGGTTCGCGCGCAGGGCGGTGACGTCGTCTCCGATGCAGTCCGGCGCCATGATGACCTCGGCATCGACCATCTCGTCCAGGCGCGTGGCCACCGGCGCCAGGGACTCGTCGGGCACGACCTCGCCCTTGGGCCGGCCCAGGTGCGAACACAGCGTCACGGTCGCCCCCGCCTCCAGGAGCAGGTTGATGGTGGGCAACGCGCGCTCGATGCGGGTGTCGTCGGTGATGACGCCGTCCTCGATGGGCACGTTGAAATCCACGCGCACCAGCACGCGCTTGCCCGCGCAGTCCACGTCACTGACACTCAACTTGGGCACGATCGATCCCTCCGTGCACGCCCGTCAAAGGTGAAACAGGCGCCGCCCCGGGCGGGGACGGCGCCTGTGTTCGTCGCGAGGGCTCATACGCCCATGTCGGCCATCTTCTTGATCAGGTCGGCGGTGCGGTTGGAGTAGCCCCACTCGTTGTCGTACCAGCCCAGCACCTTGGCGAAGGTCCCGTCGATGACCGAGGTGAGGTCGGCGTCGAAGATGCACGAGGCCGGATCGCCCACGACGTCCTGCAGGACGATCGGCGCCTCGGTGTACTCGAGGATGCCCGCCATCGGTCCATCGGCCGCCGCCTTCATGGCGGCGTTGATGCCATCGGCGTCGGTGGCGGTCTCGAGTTCCACGGTCAGATCGACGATCGAGCCGGTCGGCGTCGGCACGCGCAGCGCCATGCCGTCGAGCTTGCCCTTCAGCTCGGGGATGACCGAGCCGATCGCCGCGGCGGCGCCGGTGGTGGTGGGGATGACGTTCATTGCGGCGGCCCGGGCGCGGCGCAGGTCCTTGTGCGGGCCGTCGAGGATGACCTGGTCGTTGGTGTACGAGTGGATCGTGGTCATCAGGCCGCGCACGATGCCGAAGTTGTCGCTGAGCACCTTGGCCATCGGCGCCAGGCAGTTCGTGGTGCACGAGGCGTTGGAGACCACGCCGTGCTGGGCGGGGTCGTAGATCTCATCATTGACGCCCAGCACCACGGTGATGGCGCCCTCGCCCCGGGGCGGCGCGGAGATGATGACCTTCTTCGCGCCCGCCTCGATGTGCTTGCGGGCGTCGGGCACGGCGCGGAAGAAGCCGGTGGACTCGAGCACGATCTCGACACCGAGGTCGGCCCAGGGAAGCTGCGCCGGATCGCGCTGCTCGAGGCTCTTGATGGCGACGCCATCAACGATGATCTCGGAGTCGCCGGTCTCGATCTCGCCCTCAAACCGGCCGTAGATGCTGTCGTAGTTGAGCAGGTGCGCCAGCGTCTCGTCGTCGGTGAGGTCGTTGACGGCCACGACCTCGATGCTGTCGCGGTAGTTGTCCCAGATCGCCTTGAAGACCTGTCGGCCGATGCGGCCGAAGCCGTTGATCCCGACTCGTACTGCCACTTCGTATCCCTCCTTGGGCTATTGCGACGCGTCAACTCTCCGGAGCAGATCCGCGGGGGAAATCCTGCCGGGAGAACTCACTTCCGTCGTCGCGCTCACACCAGCACGGGCGCGCGTTCTTCGTACAGCTCCACCAGCTTGCGCGCGACGACCTCGACGTCGTGGCGCACCCAGCCGTCAGGCGACACGCTCACCAGATCGGCGCGCACCGGGATCAGCCCCATGCGCGCTACCTCGGTGTAGTCGGGCTCGACCAGGTCCGCGCCGCTGGCATGATAGCGCTGCAGCACCCAGCCGTCCACCGGCGCGGAGTTCATCAGCACGTAGTCAAAGGGCAGCTCGCCGGTGTGCCGCAGGATGGCCCGGACGTGATCGGCGGCGGTGAAGCCCACCGTCTCGCCCGGCTGGGTCATGATGTTACACACGAACACCCTGGTTGCCGTGGACTGCTGCACCGCCTCGTTGACCGCCGGCACCAGGAAGTTGGGGATCACGCTGGTGAAGGTGCTGCCCGGGCCGATCACGATCAGCTCGGCCTCGGCGATCGCCCGGGTCACCTCCTCGAGCCCGCGCGGATCGGGCGGGTCGAGATAGACGTAGTCGATCTCCTGACCGGCCGCAGTGATCGCCGACTCACCGCGCACCACCGAGCCGTCCTTCATGCGCGCGCACAGCGCCACCGAGTCGGCCGTGGGCGGCAGCACGCGCCCGCGGATGGCCAGGACCCGGCTGGTCTCGCGGATCGCCAGCTCGAAGTCGCCGGTGATCTCGGTGAGCGCGGCTATGAGAAGGTTCCCGAAGCTGTGCCCCCCCAGGCCACCGGACTGGCCGTTGAAGCGGTACTGGAACAGTTCGGTCATCAGCGGCTCGGAGTCGGCCAGCGCCACCAGGCAGTTGCGGATATCGCCGGGCGCGGGCACGTTCATGTCCTCGCGCAGCCGCCCCGAACTGCCGCCATCGTCGGCCACTGTGGCGATGGCCGAGATGTTGGTGGTGAACTGCTTGAGGCCGCGCAGCAGCGTGGACAGACCTGTGCCGCCGCCGATGGCGACCACGCGCGGGCCCACCTGCAGCCGTCGCTGGCTGAGCATCAGGTCCACCAGCCGACTGCCGCCCTCGGGATGCAGGGCGCTGGCCACCGAACTCATGAGCTGACGCAGCGCCACCACCACCGCCAGCACGCCCAGCGCCGCCGCCGCCAGGCCGACCAGGGTGGCCCGCCGCGGTCCGCCCAGCGAGCCTATGAGGTCGAAGACCGTCAGGTTGGCAATGAGCAGCACGCCGAAGCTGAGCGCGGCCAGCCCCACGGTGAGCAGCGCCAGCCAGCGCTTGACCCGCAGTCCGGGGTAGAGCCAGCTCAGCCATCTGCGCAGGGCGCCGGTCATGTCGCGCTGTCGCCCTCCTGTGATGGTGCGCAGATGCGGGGCACGGATCGGCGCGCGGCGCAGACGGTCTACCACGCGCCCGTCTGGCGTCGGGGCCGCCAGACGCGCCACTGGCGGCGGAATACGGGCCTCTCCGCCAGCACGCGCGAGTATAGCACAGGGCAGGGGGCAAGTCAACCGCGCCCTCCGGGCTTGCGACCGGCCGGCGGGGGGCCCGGCTCGGCACCTGCGAGCCGCGTGTCTCACCACATCCCGGCCGCCCGGTGAGCGGCTCAGGACGCCCCGAGCGCCCGGCGGGCCAGCCGGTTGACACGCCCCACCGAAGTTGGTATCATCGGTTCGGCTCACGCCTCGATGCTGCTGATCGTATGGCGATTGAACCTCCGTTGGGGAGGCGGTCAGTCATGTCTTACGGCCGACGCCACACCGGCCTGCGGTACCTGCCCCCATTCGCCCTCACCCTCTGTGTTGTGTCCGCACTCATGCTCGTGTCTGCGCTGGGCGCCGCGGCCTTCGAGACGGAGGTGGTCAGCCCCCGGATGTATCCCATGGCCACCCCCGGCGGCGGGGTGCAACTGGTGCCGGACCTGGCCGTCGCGGGTCGGGTGATCGTGCAGCTCGCTCCCGGCACCACGCTCGACGACCTGCAGCGGCGCCTCGATGCGAACAAGTGCACGCTTATCGAGGTCATCAACAACACCTCGCTGGTGGTTGTGGGCCTTCCCGACGGCATGTCTGTGGTGGAGGGCCGGGACCTGTGGACGCGGGAAGCGGTCGCCGCCCTGGCCGCCCCCGACTACCTCAAGTACCCGACCGCTGTGCCCAATGACCCGCTCTACGATCAGCAGTGGCAGTGGGACAGGATCGCCGCCCCGGCCGGGTGGGACATCGAGACCGGCGCGGGCACGACCGTCGTGGCCGTGTGCGACACCGGCTACGACCCCGACCACCCTGACCTGGTGGACAAGTACTGGGTCAACCAGGCCGAGCTGGCCGGGACGGCCGACACCGACGATGACGGCAACGGCTTCGTGGACGACATCTACGGCTGGGACTTCGTCGACGACGACAATGATCCCGACGCCGGCCCGCAGCAGGGCGACACCTACTTGCCCGACAGCGTGCGCCACGGCACCCACTGCGCCGGTGCGGTGGGCGCCACCACCGACAATGACCTGGGCGTCGCCGGGCACGACTGGGCCTGTCAGCTCATGATGCTGCGCGTCCTCGGCTTCGACGGCGGCACCGACGCCAGCGTGATCGGCGGCATCCAGTACGCCATCGACAACGGCGCCGACGTCATCAGCCTCAGCATCGGCGGCGGCTACTCGCCCATCTACGACCCGGTGTTCGCCAACGCCAACGCGGCCGGCATCGTGGTCGTGGCCGCGGCGGGCAATGAGTACTGGACCTTTACCGACGACCCGAGCACGTGGCTGTCGCCGGTGTGCAACGATGGCCCCAACCTGGGCGTGGACAACTTCGTGCTCGGGGTGGGCGCCAGCGACGAGGCCGACATCGTCGGTGACTTCAGCAATCGCGACGCCTCCAGCTACAACTTCGTGGACGTCATCGCCCCGGGCGTGGACACCTTCAGCACCTACTACTCCAACCCCGCCTTCGCGGACCTGGTCCCCGAGTACGGTCTGATGACCGGCACCTCCATGGCCTGTCCCATCGCCGCCGGCCTGGCGGCGCTGGTCAAAGGCCACTTCCCCGGCTACTCGGCCGATGACATCATCAACCAGATCCGCGATACCTGCGACAACATCGACGCCGAGAACCCGCTGATCGTGGGGACCATCGGCGAGGGCCGCATCAACACCGCGGCGGCGCTGGGCCTCGACGTGCCGCCCGATCCGCCGACCAACGTCCAGGCCTTCGACACGCTGGGCGACGAGGGCGGCAGCATCACCGTGACCTGGTCGGTGCCCAGGCAGGATGACCAGGACGTGCTGGGCTACAACGTGCTGCGGGCGCCGGAGAACCCGGGCGTGCCCCACACCCCGGGCGGCTTCACCCAGATCGCCCAGCTTCCGCCCGGCAGCAGCTTCTACATCGACGCGCCGGTGTCCGATCATACGCCCTACTGGTACCAGATCGTCGTCTTCGACGCCGCCAACTCGGTGCCGTCGAGCGTGGCCGGTCCCGCCGAGGCGCGCGACGACCTGCCACCCGAGCAGATTACCAACCTGGTGGCCGCCGACACCCAGGCCGACCAGGGCGGCTCGATCTCGCTGAGCTGGTACGGCTACGACTTCCCCGATGACCTCGCCGAGTACCGCGTCTACCGCGGCACCGGGAGCTTCACCGACGTCGCCGACATGGAGCCACTGGCCACCACGGACCCCGCCGAGGGCCAGCACTATGTGGATGACACCACCGAGGACGGCACTCAGTACTGGTACGCGGTCACCGCGGTGGACGATGAGGACAACGAGGACACCGAGGTTATCCCGGCCGGTCCGGTGGTGTCCAACCCGAACTTCTCGTTCAACTACCCGCCCGGCCTGTCGATCATCGCGGTTGGCGCAGTGCCGGCGGCGCCCGACAGCAACAAGATCGCCGACATCCTGGGCATCGGCCCCGATGACGCCATCGACCTGGCCGCCTGGGACGCGACCAGCAACGGCGGCGCCTACGTCCTGTGGTCCGAGGCGCCCGGCAACGCGCTCTTCACCCAGGCCCTGGGGCGCGCCTGGTGGCTGCGCTCGGACCGCCCCATCCTGGTCAACATCAGCGGTGAGGCGGCGCCCGCCGAGGACTTCGAGCTTCCGGTGCCCGCGGGCTGGAGCCTGTGGGGCAACCCCTACACTGTGCGGCTCGACTTCGGGGCCACCGAGGTGACCGGGATCGGCCAGGGAACCCCGGTGAGCCTGGAGACGTCGAACCAGTTGGGCTACGCCCGCGACTACGCGTGGTCCTACGATCCTTTCACCAACAGCTACCGGCTGATCACCGGCGCGAACCTGCCGTTCGCGACGCAGTTCATCCAGCCGGGGCGCGGCGTCTTCTTCATGGCGCGGCGGCCCGCGACCCTGGTGCTCAAGCGCCAGGTGGTGGCTGCGGCGGCCGAGCGGGAGCCGGAGCCGCTGGACGGCTGGGCGCTGCAACTGGTTGCTGAGGCCGCCGGCGCGGCGGACGTGGATAACTACGTGGGGGTAAGCGCGCGCGCGGCCGAGGTCAGCGGCATCGTCTCGCCGCCGCGGCCCGACGCCGACCTGGACCTGTACTTCGTCCGGCCCACGGCCGCCGGCGCGCGGCTGGCCACGGACTTCGTGACGACCGCCGCCGAGGCGACCTGGAAGGTCAGGGTCGCCTGCGCCACGCCCGGCGCGACCGTGCGGCTGAGCTGGCCCGACCTGAGCCGGCTCCCCGCCGACTGCCGCCCGGTGCTGGTGGACGAGGACACGGGCCGCACCATCTACCTGAGGACGAGCACGGGATACAGCTATGAGGTCGGCGACGAGCCGGTTGAGCGCAACTTCACCCTTCGCATCGGCGATGCCGGCGACGCGCTGGCCATCGTCGCGCCCGGCGCCATCGGCGGGGTGGGCACCGCGCAGGTCGTCTACACGCTCACCGACGACGCCGCGGTCACGGTCGATGTGCTCAACATCGCGGGCCGCGTCGTGCAATCGCTGGCCGTGGGCCGCGAGCAGCTCGCCGGGCCGCAGCAGCTCGTCTGGGACGGCCGCAGCTCCGCGGGCACGGCGGCGCCCGCCGGCAACTACCTGGTGCGCATCGTCGCGCGCGGCGCCGACGGTCAGCAGGTCAGCGCCGTGCGCGCCCTGCAGCTCGAGCGCTAACCCGACCGGCGCCCCGCGGAAGGTGACCGGTATCGTCTCGAAGATCGTGCGTCATGGGATTCAGGCCGCGGCCGGGTTCGTGTCCGGCCGCGGCCTGTCCGTTGTGGCGGCCCTGTTGGTGTGCCTGGCCGCCCCCGGAGCGTTCGCGCAGTCCATGCGCCCAGCGGCCGTCGTGCCCAACCGCCTGCTGGTCGGCGTCAAGCCCACCATGCGTCCCGCCTCCTACCACTGGGTGCGCTCGCTGATGGGCGGGCAGGTCACGAACAGCTTCGCCGGCGGACAGGTGCTGGTCGTGGACCTGCCTCCCGGCACCAGCATGCAGACGGCGGCATCGCGCGCCCTCATGGACCCCGCAGTCGAGTTCGTGGAGCCCGACCGCATCATCTACCCGGCGCTGGTGCCCAACGATTCCGAGTATGCCAAGCAGTACCACCTGCCGCTGATCCGCGCGCCGCAGGCCTGGGATGTGACCACCGGCGCGTCCGGCGTGGTCATCGCCATCGTGGACACCGGCGTGGACCTCGACCATCCGGACCTCGCCGGTCGCATCTGGCGCAATCCCGGTGAGGTCGCGGGCAATGGCGTGGACGACGACCACAACGGCTTCATTGACGACGTTAACGGGTGGGACTTCGAGAACGACACGCCCAACCCCAACCCCGAGCCCAACGGCGTGGACGATGACGCCTACGGTGGCCCCGACGACCAGGTGAACCACGGCACGCTCGTGGCCGGCCTGGCCTGCGCCGTCGGCAACAACAACTTCGGCACCGCCGGCGTCACCTGGCGCACCACCATCATGCCCGTGCAGGTCTTCCCCGATGACGGCGGCGCGGCCGTCTCCCAGGTGATCGAGGGCATCGAGTACGCCATCGCCATGGGCGCCGACATCATCAACCTCAGCGTCGGCGGCACCTACTCGGCCTCGTTCACCCCTGTGATGGCCGACGCCTACAACCGCGGCATCTTCGCAGTCGCGGCCGCGGGCAACGGCGGTCGCCAGCTCACCGACAGCTCCAGCACCTGGGAGTCACCCGCCTGCAACGACGGCATCGGCAACCACGTTTTCGGCGTGGCCTCCACCGACCGCAACGACCTGCGCGCCTCGTTCAGCAACTACGACGGCAGCACCGCCCGCACCTTCGTGGACGCCTGCGCGCCCGGCGATGGCCTGTACGGCACCGGGTACTACGACCCGAGCTTCGCCGATTTCTCGAGCTACTTCACCACCAACTCGGGCACCTCGTTCAGCGCGCCGCTGGTCTCCGGCCTGGCCGCGCTGCTGCTCGCCAACGACCCGTCGATGACTCCCGCGGCGCTGGGGGCCACCATCAAGGCCTCGTGCGACGACATCGACGCGCTCAACCCCGGATTCGCCGGCCAGCTCGGCGCGGGGCGCATCAACGCCGCCCGGGCCCTGGGTGAGCCGCTGGCGCCGCGCCCGCCCCGCGACCCCGCCGCCTATGACACCGCCGGCGATTCCGGCGGCTCCATCACCGTCATCTGGCAGCTCTCGCTTGACGACGGCGCCGGCTCGAACAGCGTCACCGGCTACCTGATCCTGCGCCGCCAGGGCGCCTCGGGGAACTTCTCCAAGGTCGGCGGCGTGGCCGCAGGTGAGACGCAGTTCCTGGACACCGGCGTCACCGATGGCGTGGACTACTTCTACAAGGTGCGCGCCACCGACGGGACGCTGTACTCGGACTCGGTCACCGTTGGCCCCGTGCAGTCGGCCAATGACGGCCCGCCACCGCGCGTGCAGGGCGTCTACGCGGAGGACCGCCCGGCCGACAGCGGCGGGGCCATCCGCGTGGGCTGGGACCCGTACTCGCCACCGATTGACTTCGACCACTTCAACATCTACCGCTCCACCGCAGCGTTCAGCAGTGTGGCGACGCGGCGGCCGATAGCAGAGGTCACCGGCCCCGGCACCACGGAGTACCTGGACACCACCACCTCCGACGGCCAGGACTACTTCTACGCCGTGACCGCCGTGGACCACTTCGGTAACCAGGAGACCAGCGTCACCTCCGTCGGCCCCGTGCAATCGTTCGCCAACGGCCCCACCACCTTCCCGGCCGGGCTGCACTTCTTCGGCGCGCCGCTGGAGCCCGCCGACGGCGACCCGGCGGGCTTCCTGCAGATCCCGCCGGCGCGGCTCAAGCTGGCTCGCTGGTCGCGCGCCGACGAGGACTACCGGCTCTACTCCGGGCCGGGCAGCCTGCCGCTCGTGCTCGGACACGGCTACTGGCTCAAGCTCGCCGCCCCGCTGAGCTTCACTCCCGCGGGCAACCCCGCGCCCTCGGGGAGCCTGAGTCTGAACCTCGCGCAGGGCTGGCACCAGCTCGCCAACCCCTACTTCAGCGCAATGGACATGTCGCAGGCCACCGTGCGCTACCTGGGCACGACCATGGACCTGGCCAGCGCCGACGCGGCCAACATCATGCGCCAGACCATGTGGACCTACGACCGCGCGAACAACGACTATAACCTGATCGCCCCCTTCCTCGGCATCGGCGGGACTTCCATCGAGCCGTGGGAGGGATTCTGGGTGAAGCTGGAGAAGGCCTGCACGCTCACTCTTCCGCGGCCGGGGACGCTGGCCGCGCCGGATAGGGTGGTCGGCCCGGCGGCGGCCGGTGAGCCGGACGGCTGGGTGGCGCGCCTGTGTGCGCGTGGCGCCGGCGGCCAGGACAGCGACAACTTCTTTGGCGTGTCCGACCGGTTGGCGCAGATGGCGCCGCTGGCCAGCCCGCCGCCGGCCGGGGACGGTGTGGACCTGTCCTTCCGCGCCGAGGGGGGCGGCGACCGGCTGGCGGCGCGGTTCACGCCCGCGGGCTCGGTGGGCGCGCGCTGGCAGATGCAGGTTGAAGGAGTGCCGGGCGAGCAGGTCGAAGTATGGTGCGCCAACCCGGACGCGATCCCGAGCGGCTACGCCGTGACGCTCTCCGACCCGGCAAGCGGGGAGCAGGTGAGCCTGCGCACCGGGCGGTACCGGACAACGCTGCGCGCCGGCGAGAGCCTGCGCCCTCTCGATCTGAGGTTGACTCGGACAGGCGGAGCGCTTACACTTACTAGCCTGACGGCACAGCCTACTCGTGCAGGCGGCGCCGAGGTCAGCTTTACGCTGTCCGCCGCGGCCCGCTGCACGGTGAAGGTGCTCAACATCGCGGGTCGAACCGTGCGTGTGCTCGAGAGCGATCGGCAGCGTCCGGCCGGCAGCGCGCAAGTCGTCTGGAACGGCCGTTCCGATAGCGGTGCGATGGCGCCCAGCGGCGTCTACCTTATGCAGGTCGAGGCCCTGGGGGACGATGGGACGCGTTCGCAGGCGGTGCGCACGCTGGCAGTGCGGCGCTGACGCCCTGACAACACCACCCACAATTCCCCGCAGAGGGGGCGAAGCAGACTATGCACAGCAGATGGGCGCTGGGCTGGCTGACCGGCCTGATCGTCGTCATCGCCATGATCGGCCTGGGCTGCGAAGGCGGTGATGGCGGAGGCGGCGATGGTACGCCGTCGCCCATGACGGGCACTGCGACACTCAGCGGCACCGTCGTGGCTGCCGACGACGTCCAGACCAAGCTCGGTAACGCCCTCATCACCATCGAGGGTACGGGCCGGCAGGGCACGAGCGCGGCGAACGGCACCTTCACCATCGCCAACCTCCCCGCCGGGACGTGGACCGTGAACGTGCAGACGCCGCAGTCCGCCGAGTACGGCAGCGCGACGGCGGACGTGCCGCTCGCGGCCAATCAGACCACGCACGTGAACTTCGCAGTGCTGCCGATCGGCACCGCTACGCCGACGCAGATACTGCTGGACCCGACCAATGTGACCATCGATCTGAACGGGCGCGTCACCTACCACACCCAGCTCGTGGGCCCGACCCAGCAGGCGCTGAGCAACCTGGTGCCCACCTGGGTCGTGAGCGGTGGTGTCGGCACGATCACCCCGCAGGGAGTCTTCACCGCCAGTACGGTGGGCTCCGGCCAGGTACAGGCCTTCGCCGGCGACGCCATGCGCGCGGGCACCGTCGTGGTCGTGGCGCCGCGGCCGCCGCAGATCACCAGCTTCCACCTTACCCCGCGGAGCCTGCCGGCCACCGGCGGCGACGTCTTCATCTCGGCGGCGATCGCCGACGGCGACGGTGTCTTCGTCAACGACGTCACGGTCGAGATCTTCGCGCCCGGCGACAACATCATCCCGCTGGCGATGCAGGTCACCAACCCGCAGACCGCGGTGCCCTGCACGGGTCTGAGCAACTGCTGGCTCGACGCCAGCTTCGGCGTCACCTACCGGGTGCCCGCCAACGACAACCAGCCGTCGCCCGACGGCGTGCAGGCCGAGGAGAATTACAGCGCGCGGCTGACCGTGCGCGACACCTCCGGCATGACCTCGCAGTCGCCCTTCATCGACTTCACGGTGCAGGGCATCGACGCTCCGCCGGAGCAGCCGCCGATCTGAGCCGGACCCAGCCGCGGCGCTATGACACCCGACCATCGCTGAGATGACGGGGGAACCGGACCCGCCCCGGTTCCCCCGTCTTGCTTCGTGGCATTGTTAGCGAAGGAGAAGCGCACCATGCACACGGGTCCGTGGCGGTCACGTGCAGCCCTCCTGCCGATCCTGGCCCTCGCCACCTGCGCAGCCCCGGCCCTCGGCGGCGAGTTGACCCCGCCGCTGCTGACCGCCGGGCCGGTGAGCGTCACCGTGGACGGCCGCAGCGGCGGCGAGGAGTGGGCCTCGGCCACGGCCGTCGGCGTCTTCCTCGACGCGGACGGGCGGCCCGCCGGCCGGGGCGCGCGCTGCCTCATCGGCCATGACGCGACCGGCATCGCTCTCTCGTGGTGGGTGCAGGGCGCACCGGAGCGCACCCGGCGCGGTCACGATGGCGACCTGTCGGGCGACGACACGGTCGAGGTGGTGCTGGCCGCCGCGGCCGAGGCGCCGGTGCATCGCTTCGTAGTGAGCGCGAGCGGCGACACGCTCGAAGCGCGCGACGGTGACCTCGAGTGGGACTGCGCGTGGCGCGCGCTGCCGCTGGTCGCCGGCGATCAGTGGCGCGTCGAGATGCACATCCCCTTCGCCGGCCTGCAGGCCCCGGTCCCCGCCGCCGGCGACACCTGGCGGCTCGATCTGCGGGTGCACTCCTCGACCTCGGGCTCTGCGTCGTCATGGGCGCCGCCGAGTGACGAGGCGACGCCCGGTTTCCTGCGCTTCGCCGACGCGCGCTCGCCGGTCGCCATCGACGCGCTGGAGCTGGCCGGCGACACTGTGACCGTGCGGCCGCTGCTGTCGGCGGGCGCGAGCCTGCGCGCCACGCTCTTCGACGGTGACGCTGAGGTGTCTTCGACCGAGACGACGGCGAGCGAGCCCCTGACCGTGACCCCGCCGCGGCCGGGGGACTTCCGCCTGCGCCTGGCGGGCGTGGATGCCGCCGGTGAGCTGGTACTGCAGCGCGAGATCGCCCTGACCCGCGAGCCGCCGCTGGTCGTGCGCGCGGTGCGGCGGCTGCTGGGCCGGCGCGAGGTGGCCCTGACCATCATGACGCCGGGCCTGGCACAGGCGCCCGAGCGCTTCGTCGTCGCCGCGCCCGGCGTGGAGGCGCTGACCATCCCGCCGGCTGCGGGCGCGACCAGAGCTACCGTGGACCTGTCCGAGCACGCCGAGCCTGAGATCACGCTGACGGTGGCCGCTATGGCGGGAGAGGAGGAGCTGGCGCGCGAGTCGCTGACCGTCGCCCTCCCCGAGCCGCCCGCGTGGGCCGGCAACTCCCTGGGCCGCGACGCACGGCTGCCCGACCCATGGACGCCGGTCGTGGTCGAGGGCAGCGCGGTGCGGTACCTCGGCGGGCTTTGTGACTTCGGCGCCGGCCCGCTGCCCGAGCGCATGGTGGCGGGTGGGCTGAACGTCCTCGCCGGTCCGGTGCGCGTGCGCGTGTCGGCCGACGGCGCCCCGCAGGCCTGGGAGGCGGCGCCTGTCCGCTGGGTCGAGACGACGAACACCCACGCCGTGGCCGTGATCAGCGCCAGCGGCTCGTCCGTGGAGCTGCGGCTGCGCGCGGTGTGCGATTTCGATGGGCTCGTGACCTTCGACATGCGCGTCGATCCGCTCGCCGAGCAGCGCCTCGACGGCGTCGAACTCGCCATCCCGGTTGCCACCGCATCGGGCGCACTGGTGCGCGTGACCGATGCCGTCAACGGCGAGCCGATACGCGGCCCCGCGCCCGCCGCCGGGTGGCAGCGCGCCTTCGCGCCGGACGTCTGGCTGGGCGACCACGAACGCGGCCTTCAGTTCGTCTGCGCTTCCGACGAGGGCTGGGCGCTCGACGAGCCCGGCCGGGCGCTGAGCATCCTCCGCGGCGGGGAGCGCACCACGCTGGTGGTGCGCATGGTCGATCGCGCGCTGCTGCCGGGCATGGGTTTCGCTACCAGCTTCGGCCTGCAGGCGACGCCCGTGCGGCCGCTGCCCGAGGGCTGGCGCGGGCGCCGCTGCGCCATCGTCTCCGCGACCGACGCGGACGCCTGCAGCGGCATCGGCTCGGGCGTGCGTACGCTGATCGTGGACATCCCGCGCTTCGCACCGCGCGCGGAGGGCCTCGAACCGGACGCCGCACAGGAGCTGGCCGCGCTGGTCGAGGCGGCGCACGGCTGGGGGATGAAGGTGTTGCTGGTCGCCGACGCGACGCTCCCCGGCGAGCCCGCATGGTCGGCGTACGCCGACGAGGTGGGTGCGCGCGCGGATGACACGGAGGCGCCGACCGTGGGCTGCCCGGCCTCGGCATGGGCCGATTACCTTGTGGCCTCAGTCGCACGCGCCATCGACGACTACGCCGTGGACGGCGTGTACCTGCGCGGGATGGGCGCGGTGTCCGCCTGCGCGTCGGCAATGCACGGCTGCGGCTGGGAGGACGCCGCCGGCCGCCACCCGACCTGGGACATCACCACCGCGCGCGAGCTGGTGCGGCGCGTGCGCAGCGTGATACGCGCGCGCGTCCCCGATGGCCTGCTGACCGTGGGCGACGAGGCGGGGGCCATCGCGCCGATCGTGTCCATCGCCGACGCCGTGCTGTGCCAGGCCACGGACGCCGCCGGCGAGCCGCTCTCTGCCGATGCCTTCGCCGCCGGCTCCGGGGCGGCGCTGGGCGTGCCCAGCGAGGTCGTGCTGCGCGGCGGAGCGCCCCAGCCGCTCTTCGGCGCGTTATCGCTGGCGCTGCTGCACGACCTGCCCCCGTGCCCCGACGACGGTGAGTTGGCGATCGACTTCGCGCAGAGCGTGTGGTCCACGCGCGACGACTTCGCGCCGGAGACCGCGAGCTGGTGGGCCTACTGGGCGACGCGCAGCCCGGTGGGCTCGGATGCGCCGGACGTGCCGGTGTCCGCGTTCACGCGGCGGGGCGAGGCCCTGGTAGCGGTCGCCAACCCGCGCGATGAGCGCATCATCGAGTTGACGCTGGACCGCGACCGCCTGGACCTGGGCGACTGGCTGACGGCGACCAACGCGTTCGCGCCCCGGGAGGTGCCGCAGGTGGGCGCCGTCCTGCGCCTGCGTCCGCAGGCGGGGATGCCCGCGCTGGTGTGGGTGCGCACCCGAACCACGATGGAGGCCAAGCACAACGATGAGTGACCCGACCTTCCGCCCCGCGCGCGACGAGGACATCGCCGACATCCGCCGCATCGCGCAGGCAGCGTGGGCGCCGATCTATGCGTACTTTCGCGAGGCGATGGGCGAGGACCTGTGGCGGCGCGAGCACCCCGGCGACCCGCTCGAGCGCAAGGCCGACAGCGTCGAGCGGCACTTCCGCGAACGCCCCGACGAGGCGTTCGTGGTCGAGCTGGACGGGGCGGTAGTGGGCTTCTGCACCTACGCGTTCGGGGACAACGGCGTCGGCGTGATCACCAACAACGCGATCGACCCGGCGATGCAGGGCCGTGGCATCGGCACCGCACAGTACCGCGAGGTGCTGCGACGCTTCCGCGAGGCGGGGATGGTCTACGCCAAGGTCGGCACCGGACTCGATCCCTCGCACGCGGCGGCCCGGCGTGCCTACGAGAAGGTCGGCTTCGAGCAGGTGCGTCCGCACGTGGAGTACTACCTGACGCTGTGACGATCAGCCACCGCGGGCGAGCAGCTCGGCCGGGTCGCCGAACTTCGCGACCTCGTCGTCGGTGACGCGTCGCACGGTCGCGATCCGTAGCAGCTCCGACGGGTCACTCTCGCCGGCGCTGAGCAGCCCGCGGGCGCGACCGGCGCAGCGCGGGTGGTAGAGCGCCAGCAGCGGCTGGGGCACATCGTTGCGCCCGACCGGCACGACGGCGTCGAAGCCGCCGCGCACATGTATCATGTAGCGCAACAACTCACTCGACGGATGGCGCAGGTCCGCGGCCACGACGATCGCGTGCTCGTCGCCGGCGTGCGCCAGCACGGTCGCGATGGCGCCCAGCTCACTCGCCGGGGGAGCCAGGGGCACGTGGTCGGGTGCATCGCCGCCCTCGACGCCGCCGAAAATGATGACGCGGTCGGCGTGGTGGGCCAGTGTCAGCCGCATCTGATCAATGCCCGCCAGCCGGGCGGGCGCCATGTCGCGGGTGATGATGATCGCTCCCAGCACGTGCGAGCCCTCCCGGTCGAAGCTGCGTCCGACGCCGGTTGGTTCGCGCCGCAGACCCGCGCACCTTCACGACCCGCTTGCGGGCGTCGCCGCGCATGAAACCCGACGCGGGCGGCGGGGTCCAAGAGCGCGGTATCTCAGCCGGATGCATCACGGAGGACGGATTGACGATGAGGTGGGCATGGCCGCTCGTGGCCGTGGCGCTGCTCGCGACCGGGTGTCTCGCACAGGCGCAGTTGCAGCTCGCGCCGCAGTATCACTTCGAGGTGGGTGCGCAGTTGAGCAACCACCTCAGCGTGCGCATCGACAACGTGCAGATGGGTACCGGCGTGCCGCTGGCCGTCACCGGCGCGGCAGATGCCGACGTCACGCTGAGCGTGCTCGCGATCGATGACCGGGGCGTGGCGACGGTCCAGGCGTTGTTCAGCGAGCTGGCCGCCGAGCTGATGGGCGAGGCCAGGCCGTCCGCGACACCAGAGCCCGTCGAGCTGCAGGTCGATCGCCTCGGGCGCATCGTTGGCGCCACCGGCGGTCCCCCTGCCGGCGACGTCGATCTCTTCGCCAGCGGCGGCATCCCGGTCCAGGTCGTGGTGCTGCTCGCCGGCGTTGTCGAGCTGCCCGAGGCGCCGGTCGGCGTGGGGGAGAGCTGGATGAGCGAGCGCGAGCAGGACGTCCCCGGCCTCGGCGAGGTGACGCTGGTCACCACCTCGCGCCTCGAGAGCATCGCCGATGGCGTCGCGACCGTCAGCACCGATCTGCGGGCCAGCCTCCCCGACTTCACCACGCGCAACCCGCTCCAGGACAACGATATCACGGTGCGCAACGGCGTGCTGGCCGTGGCGGGCATGGAGCGCACCATCGACCTGGCCACCGGCCTGCCCGCCTCGGCCCGCGGCGCCATGAGCTTCGACTGCATGGCCGCCGTGGGCGACTTCGGCGACCTGCCGCTGAGCCTGACCAGCAGCTTCAGCATGGAGCCGATCGCCGCGCCGGCGGAGCAGGCACAGGCGGCCCGTGTGCGCACGCCCCAGGCGGCCCCGACCGCGCCCGCGCAGCCGGCAAGACCGACCTTCAGCGCATGGCTGGCGCGCACGCTGCAGGGGTACCTGGTAGCGGCGCTCAGCTACGTGCGACGACCGCTCGTCCGCCGGTAGCGCGACTGGGAGCCGTTCCGCCATGAACGCACGCACACACATCAGGTCGCTCGCCCTGGCGATCGCGGTTGCGGCGGCGGTGCTGGCTCTGGCGGACGGTCGGCCCGAGCCCGCGACGGTGTCGCTGGTTTCCGGCGGCCTCACCGCCGACCTGCAGGCCCGGCACGCGTGGAACCTGCAGCGCATCTCCTGGGAGGGTGTCGAGGTGTGCACGCCTACCGGCGCCTACGGCACACTGCTGTGCGTGCCCGCCGCCGGCGGCTGGATCGGCGGCGCGCACACCGAGGGCGGTGTCGAGGAGATCGAGAACGCCACGCTCTCCGTCGATGGCGAGGTCGCCGACCTGACCGACGGCGCCGTCTACCCGGGCGAGCGCATCGAGCTGACCAAGCTCTCGATGCTCGACCTCGTGCAGCTCGACGCGCAGCTCATCCTCGAGGACGGGCGTCTCACCCAGCGCTGCGAGATCACGGCCACCGAGGACGTGGTGGTCAGCGTCGTCTACCCGTTCATGTTCTGCGTGAGCGCGCAGGCGACGCAGTGGCTGGCGGTCACCGGCGACGGCGAGGAGCTGTCGGGCGACTTCACCGGCGAGAGCGGCCTCGAGTGGCACGAGGGCTGGCAGTGGACCGCCGCGTTCATCCCCGAGCAGCGCACCGGCTTCCTCATGCGCCACGTCACGGCGCCCGAGGGCGCGCGCATGCTCACCGGCTGGTGGGACACGCAGCGCTACCGTAAGCTCTACGTGAAGCTGGAGACCGAGGAGGACCCGTGGCCCGAGGGCCTGAGCCTGGCCGCCGAGGTGGTGGTCGTCTGCTTCCAGGCGCCGCCGGCGACGTGGCAGGATGCGGCCCGCGCGGTCGCGGCCGGGCTGGTGGTGGAATGAGGATCGTCGCGCTCTCCGACCTGCACCTGGGCGACGCCAGCCGCGCGCGCGTGGCGGCCATCGCGCAGGCCGCGCTGGGCGCGGACGCCGACGTGCTGGTGCTGGCGGGTGACTGCGCGGCCAACGGTCCCGAGCGCATCCCCGAGGCGCTGGCGCTGCTGTCGAGCTTCCCGGGGCCGCGCCTGCTGGTGCCGGGCAACCATGACCTGTGGCAGCGCGAGCCGCCTTTCGACACCTGGCACATCTACGACGAGGTCATCCCCGCCATCGCCGCCGAGCACGGCTTCCACTGCCTCGACCGCGAGCCCCTCATCTTCGGGGACATGGCCTTCGTGGGGTGCATGGGCTGGTACGACTACAGCTTCCGGCAGACGCGCGCGCCCGCGCCGGACATCACGGTGACGCCCATCGACGTCGCGCGCGATGAGGAGGGGCAGGTCGCCTTCAGCGCAGTGCCCGGCGCCACCGCGGGGCAATGGGAGGATCTGGTGGCGGCCGACTACGCGCCCGGCGGCCTGATCTGGCAGACCGAGGGCGCGCCGCACGCGGCGATGTGGAATGACGCCGCGCACCTCGACTGGGGGCGCAGCGACCCGGAGATGGCCCGGCACTTCGCGGGACGCCTGCGCGAGCACCTCGACTACGCTGCGGGCCGCACCGCGCGCATCGCGGCGGTCACGCACTTCGTGCCCTTCGCCGAACTGGCCGACTACCACCTCGAGGACCCCAAGCGCGCCTTCGCCCGTGCCTACCTGGGCAGCCCGTTGCTGGGCGAGGCGCTGCTGGCAACGCAGGGCGTCGAGCTGGTCATCTACGGCCACCGGCACCGCCAGGAGGTGCGCGAGGTGCGCGGGCTGGTGACCGCCGACGCGGGGGTCGCCGAACTCGACGCCGGCCCGCTCCTGCTCACGCTGCCGGACTGAGGGTAACCGGACGCCGGTCCCCCTCAGCCATCAGCCGCTCCCCGGCTGCCGGTTGCCCGTTCCCGGTTCCCGACCTCCTGCCCTGTCGCGCACCACCAGCCGGCAGCGCGCCTGGTCGCACTCGCTCAGGTCCACGTCATACTCGAAGCCCAGCGGCTCCAGCACCCGCCGGTAGAGCGTGTCGCAGTGCGAGCAGTAGTCGTGGTAGGGCTCGACGTGCTCCAGCGCCAGCAGCATGCCCTTGGACGGGCACTTGTGCATGGTGATCGAGAACTCGCCGGCCTCCTCGTCCAGCTCCATGGTGAAGTCGGCGGCCTCTTCGTTGAGCGTGTGCGACCAGTACATCCAGCAGCCGCGCAGGCCGTGCTCCTCCACCAGCTCGCGCAGATTGCCGAGAAAGTTATCCGACAGGTACTCCCAGAAACGCACCACTTCATCGTGGCCGCCGCGCTCCTCCAGGTAGCGGAACAGCTCGCTGTAGGCGGGGATGAACTCCTTGCACGAGATCATGCCGAGCCCTCCTCGCCGCGCCGGTGGAAGCGCTGTACGCTGCGCCCGGTCAGTTCGTCGAAGTCCACCAGGTCGAAGTCGTAGGCGCTGTCCTCGCAGATGGCCTCGTTGACCGCGCTGATGGTCTCGCGCCACATGCGCGACACCCGGTGGCCGTGCGCGCGCATGTGGCTTACCGCCGGGCACTTGGCCACGCGCACGATCAGCTCATCGTCGCCCAGCTCCAGCTCGATGTCGGCGCCTTCATCGGCGTAGACCTGCCGAAGCCGCTCGGCCATCGCCGCCAGCCCGCGCTCGCGCAACTCCGCGCGCAGCGGCGCGTAGTAGGCGCGCGCGAACTGTCGCAGGTAGTCGCGCACCGCGTCCGGTCCGAAGCGCTCCTCGAGGTAGATCAGCGCGTTGCTCAGCGCACCGTGGAAGTCCTTGTGCAGATACTCGTTGTCCGCGGCGCGCCGGTCCATGACTTCCGTGGGCATGGGCCTCCCTCCGCTCTCGCGCTCAGGGGTAGGGCACCTCGCTCGTCTGCTGCGGCACGTAGGCCTGCAGGTCGTCGTCCCACTCAACGGTGATCTCGTAGACCCACTCCGACTGCGGCGGACCCGCCCACACCGTGACCCGCCGCCAGTCTTCACTGCGCTCCTGGATGCGCGTCACCCACGTCGGCTGCTCGATCGCGTCCAGCGCCGCCTGCACCGCCCCCGCCTCGGTCGGCCCGGGGCCCTCCGCCGAGGCGTCACCGCCGTCATAGCCGATGGGGCCCTCGTCCAGCAGCCGATAGTCGCCCGCCGAGGCGTCCCACTCGATCTCCAGCCACGTGGTCCACTCCGACTGCGGCGGGCCCATGACCAGCCGGACCCACGCCCAGTCCTCGGAGTAGTCATCGACCTCCCTCACCCAGCCGGGCGCGCGCCGCGTCGCCCAATCGAGCGCCGCCTCGCGGCTCGGCGTGGCCTGCAGCTCGCCGCCCGCGGGGGGCTCGTCCCTGAGGCCGGGCGTCTCGCCGCCGAACACCTCCGATGGCGCGGGCGTGACCTCATTGGTCACGGTCTGCTGCTGCATGAACCACAGCCCGCCGAGGACGCCGAGCTGGATGGCGATAGCGAGGCCAATGAGCAGCAGGCAGCCGCAGCCCGCCACGGCGCCGATGATGATGCACGTGGTGTTCGATGAGCGCGGCTGCTGAGGCGTCGCGCAGGACATCCCATCCCTCCGGGCGCGTCAGTTCACTGCTTCGCCGGCGACCTCGATTGAGCCGCCGCCGTAGCTGTAGACCGAGACGACCGCGCCCGCGGCGTCGCGGCGGATGACCGCCACCTCCGCCTCGCTCTCCACATCGCCCACGCGCGCGACGTTGGCGTCGTGCATCCGCCAGACGACCAGCGCGCTCTCATCAGCCCGGCGCAGCAGCACGCCCGCGCCCGCCTCGCCCTCGATGGCCTCGGCCTGGGGCACGCGGGTCTCGTCGCCCGCGCGGTAGGCGCTGAGCACCGACAGGAAGACCGCGTGTTCGGCGGGCTGGGTGGTCTGCGCGGTGAAGTGGAACTGGTCGGGCGCCTCGCGCTCGGGCGCGACCGGGAAGCCCTCGACCTGTGTCAGCGCCAGCCCCTGCGGCGCGACGATCTGCGTCAGCAGCCGCGCATTTCCCGCGGAGATCAGGCAGGTCTGCGCGTCATCGTCAAGCGCCATCTCGTTGCGGGCATGCAGGAGCCACTGGAAGGTGGACTCGCCCGCTGAGTCCAGCTCATCGCAGATCACGAAGGTGTCGGGGCGGATGAACAGCACGCGGCGCAGGAACAGGTCCAGACGCCCGCCGTAGGCCTCGGTCGCGTCGCCGACGGTATAGCAGTATTCATCCTGGTCGTCGAAGGCCGTGATGCGCCCGCGCGAGTTGGGGTTGCGCTTGACCTGCCCCTCCCCGTCCACCAGGATGGAGTTGTGCGCGCGCGTTTCCCAGGTCCACTGCGCGTGGTGCGGCGAGCCGTAGAGCTGGTAGTAGCCCGAGCTGATGGCCAACGCCTCGCCGAAGGCCCCGATGGCGATGGCGTTCTGTGATGCGTGGCTGTGGCTGACCGCACCGTAGGGGCTCGAGCGCATCAGCAGGTAGATGTCGTTCGGCGGGTCGGCCAGCTCCGAGTGCATGGCGGTCAGCCCGATGTCGGGGAAGACGCGCGCCTGCGGGATGTCATTGGGCGGCCGGGCCTCGAGCGTCGGGTCGTAGAAGCCGAACTGGCCGGGCGCGGTGCCCGGCCCGGCGCCAAGCTGCTCGGCGTACCAGCGCCAGTAGGGGTTGCGGTAGAGTGTGGACCAGCGGTAGAGCACCTGCCCGTCGCCGCGACCGACCGAACCCTCATGGCCGTCGCCGAAGGGACGCATCCTCCCGCCCACCGGCACCGCGTAGAGCCCGAACCAGCCGTTGTTCCGGCAGAACGGCTTGTCCTTGAAGGGCACACCGATGTTGTCGAGCAGCAGTACCACCGGCTGCATCATGCCGATGTAGGCGTTCCAGTAGCCCGGCCCCTCCGCCCAGCCGCCGTCGGGGTTGCCCCACGCCGGATAGACCGACCACAGCAGCCGCAGCGTGTAGTCGAGCCACTCGCGCGCCTCGGGCACCTCGTGGGCGAGGATGATGCTGTCCTCGATCACGAAGCCGATCATGCGCCCCGGGTGCGATGAGTACGGGCGGCTGTCGAAGGGCATGCGCCGGTGCATCGCGTTGACCTGCGCCACGCGCCGGCCCAGCATCTCCCGGCAGGTCGCGCGCTCCTGCTCGCTGAGCAGGTCCCAGATCTGGTCGTAGGTGCGCGGGCAGCGCATGACGATGTCCATGGCCGCCTCATCATTGTTGCTCACGCTGGTGGGCCCGTCCGGATCCCACGTCATGTAATGCATCAGCCGCCGCCGCGCCTCCTGGCCGAAGCGCTCATCGCCGGTCAGCACGTAGGCCGTAGCGCAGGTCTCCATCCCCGCGGTGAACGGCCGCATGGTGCGGAACGACTCCTGGTACGCGCGGCTGCGCTCGATTCCGCCCTCAGGCAGGTAGTCCGGTTCCGGGTACAGCTCCTCGCCCAGCTTGCCCTCAGCCGAGCTGATGATGGGCCTGGCCATCGCGGCGTACTCGGGGTCCTCGACCACCCGCCGGCGCACCTCTTCGAGCCGGTCGCGCTGGAAGTAGGCGCGCGGGTGCACGTCGGGAATCCGCCCCATCACCTCGTCGATGCGCGGCAGCGGGAACTCGACCGCGTCCTCCGGGATGGTGAAGCGGCGTGGCTTACTGAAGACCGGGCCCACCTCAGTCACGAAGCCGTAGCGCCACGCCCACTCACCGGGGCGCAGCGTCTCGTGCGGGGTGAAGACCGTCATCTCCAGGTCCTCGACCGTCACGGCGTTGGCGCCGTCGAAGTCGCCGCCGGGAGCGAACTGCACGATCCAGCGGTCGATGCCCTCAGCCGGCAGCCAGACGAAGGCCGGCGGGTTAGTCGGCGACGTTGTGCCCTCCGCGGGCGCGTAGGACACCTCGCCATCGCGTGGCGCACGGTCCAGGCCCTGTCCGGCCATCTGCACGACCTCCTCGCGTGTCGCCCGGCGCAGGTGGACCTCATCCCACCAGGCGGTCCCTGCGCCGAAGAAGTTGAACAGCTCGGGTGCGACCGCCACCGCCTCGTCCGGCGCGCGGAACACCGCCTTGAACTCGCGCCATTGCTCAGACGGGGGAAGGTCGAGGCGCACGTCGCTGATGAACTGCCAGCCCTCCAGCCCGCGCAGCCAGGTCAGCCGCAGCATGGCCTTCGCGTCGGCGCCCTCAGTGCGGTAGCGCCCGGTGGCCAGCACGTAGCGCACCTCGCCCAACGCCGCGTTCTGGCGCCACGCGCCGCGCTGCTCGACCGTCTCGCAGCGCACGCCGACCGCGCCGTCGCCGTCGCGCCCGCCCGCGGCGTCGTAGAGCGGCTCGCCGCCGGTGTTGAAGTCGCCGTAAACCCAGTTGGCCGGCGCCTCGTCGCCGTCCGCCGCGGCCAGCGTCGGGTTGGTCAGCAGCTCCTGCTGCGCGTGGCCGCAGGCGGCACTGATGATGAGCACAAGAGAGCAGCAGGCGATCGCTCTGGTGGGCATGTGGCACCTCGTGGCACGTCAATTGGTATGTGCGGGGAGCCGGCCGCGGGTACGCCGGTCGCCGCGGAGCACGATCACTGTGATACGCGCAGCACGCGCCAGCCCGCGGGCGGGATGGTCAGGCGCCCCAGTTCGTCAAGCGTGCCCAGCTCGCGGCCGCTGAGCACGTCTGTGGCCCGGCCCGGGCCCTCGACCGCCACTTCGGTCAGCTCGTCGAGGTCCCAGCTCGCGATCATCAGCAGCAGGTCGCCGCCGTCGATCTCGTAGAGCTGCCCGATGGCGCGCTCGGAGTAGACCCGCGCCGGCTCCTCAACCAGGGGCAGCAGATGGTGCGTCATCGTGTTGCGCACCTCGGCCCACTGCTCGTCGGCGTACTCCTCCTGGCGGTAGCCGCGGCTGGCCCAGGTGTGCCAGATCATCGGGTCGCAGCCGCTGGCGATCATGCCGCGCAGGGGCACACATTCCCCGGCGGCCAGCGCGCGCAGGCCGGTCTCGGCCACCGCCGTCTCGATGGCCGCCGCCGCCGACTCGGTCAGGAAGCGCACCGCCGGCAGGATCAGGGCCTTCAGGCGCCGCAGGCGCTCGGGGCTCAGCTCCTCCTCCATCACGATCTCGAACGGGATGTTGCACCGGCGCAGCGAGTAGGCCATGCCCTCGAAGGCGTGCAGATGCTGCCAGCGCTCGGCCGTGTTGCTGCGCCACGCCTGCTCAATGGTCTCGGTCGTGGTCGAGTAGAGCAGGCCGATCACCTGCTGCGGGCGCCGGCGCTGGCCCAGCACGTCCTCCATCTGCTGCACGTCGCGGTAGACCTCGGCCATGGCGTCGAAGGCGCTCGGGTAGAACGGCAGCGGGCCGGCCGGCGTCCAGTAGCAGATGCTGTTGGCGCCCTCCACGATGCTGGTGCGCGCCATGCGCTCGATCTCGGCCGGGCTCATGTACCGGATGCGCTGGTAGGTGGGCGCGTAAGGCCCGCGGCAGTGCATCAGCATCTTGGGCGAGTCGGCGGTGATATGCGCGCCCACCGCCCAGCTCTGCAGGCCGCGCTCATGGGCCTCGGGCACCCGGGCGAGCGGGAAGCTCTGCGAGATCATCCACTCGCGCGGCTGGATGCGCTCGATACGCTGCAGCCGGCCGCTGTGGCCGAGCACGCTCTCCTCGCGCGGGGTGTCCACCGCCAGGAAGCGCCCGTAGAAGTACGAGTCCGACGGGATGGTCAGCATCAGCAGATCGTCGGAGACCGAGCGCACCGCCTGGCTCTGCGTGCGCAGGTAGATCTCCCAGCTCTCGCGCTGGAAGGCCTCCCAGGCCAGCACGGGGGCGTCGTCGCGCACGCGCCGCGTGCCGCTGACCGGCTCGAAGGCGGGCGGCTCGACCCCGTGCTGCGCCCGGAACTGCTCGAGGCACCGGTCGCACCAGCAGCAGTCCACGCGCACGTGCGGCCCATCATCGAAGACGAAGCCCCCGAAGACCGGGTACGGCGACAGCGCCTGCGCCAGGGCCATGATGCGCTCGCGCATGGCCGCCTGGAAGCCGGGCTGGCGGAAGCATGCCATGGGATGGCGCCGGCCGAAGGCATCGACGGCCTCGTGCTCGGTCGCCGGGTTAATGTAGAAGTTGCCCATCACGAGGACGTGCACACCCGTCCCCTCGTAGAGGCGCATCACGTCCTCCCACGCCCGGCGCCGGCTCGGGGCGACGACGGGCGCGCCATCGGCGGCCGTCTCGATGGGCGGCGCCGGGACGTAGACGCAGTCGACGCCGGCCTGCTGCAGCCACGCCGGTGAGACCGGGTTCTCCATGTCCAGCAGCGTCACGGCGTGATACCCGCTGTCCGCCAAGCTGCTCGCTCCCTCCGCACGCGGAGTGATGGCCACGAACGCGACCATGGCGAGCCCCGCCAGTCCAACAGCCGCTGCGCCGGCCCGGCCACGGCACATCCCCGATGCTGACAGCCTCATGCCCTCCCGATTTCCGCGGTGCACGCACACTAACCTGCCCGCGGATGCGTACTTGCCCGGCGCCCGCGTGTACGCGAAGGCCTCGCCGGCCGTGGCCGCCGAGGCCGAGACCACGCGCCCTGTGCCCTGCCGGTCAGTTCGCCACGCTGCCGTAGACGGTCACGCGCGGCACGGTGATGCCGTTGTGTTCGGTGCCCACCGAGATGCGCCCGCCCGCGATCGGCTGCTCGTCGGTGTACTCGAACACCTCTTCGCCCCACACGCGCACCGAGATGGTCGGCCCGCGCTTGTCCAGCGTGATCAGCAGCCAGTTGTTGTGCCGCTCGGTCTGCGGGATCTGGTAGTCGCTCGTGACCACGGGCTCGCCGTTGCGCAGCAGCGCCGACCACGTGTTCTCCTTACCCCCGAGCACGATCTCGTAGCCGCCGCCCGCGCCGTCCTGGCACAGCCCGAAGTGCAGGTCGCGCAGCTCCTCGTAGTAGCCGTTGCCGCCGGGCTTGGGCATCATCTTGGTGCCTACGTAGAGGTCGATGCGCTGGTCGCCCTCGAACGACTGGCGGGTCATGGTGCGGGCCTCACCGTCCTGGTTCCAGCCCGCCAGCCAGGTCCACTGCGGCGCGCACGACCAGCGGTTGGAGATCTCCCAGGTGCCGCTGAGCACCTGCCAGTCGGTGGGCGCGGTCTCGAAGGTCCAGGTGTGCGCCGCCGACGAGAAGATCTCGGCGTCCGCGGGGTCGATGGTCGCGCGGTCGCGGCGAAAGCCCACGTGGCGCAGCCCCTGCAGCGGCTTCACATCGCGATACTCGCACACCGCCTCACCATCGACGCGCGCCACCACCAGGCTGCCCACGCGCTGCAGGCTGAGCGCGTAGCCCTCGCCCGACCAGCAGTCCACCTCGCCGGCCGCCACCTCCTGCCCCGCGCGCAGCAGGTGCACCATCACCGGCTCGCCCAGCGCCGGCTGCTCGGCGCGCGCCACCCAGCCGGCGTCCGGATCGTCACCGTTGCCGATCATCACGGAGGCCGCGGCCGCGCCGCCCGCGCGATGCACGCCCAGGCGCACCTCGGCGTCATCGACGTAGAGTCCGCGGTGCCAGAAGCGGTCGGGGTCGTCGGCCGCGGGCAGCCATCCGCTGCCCGCCCCCGCCCAGGTGTGCAGGTCGATGATGCCCGCGTAGGGCGGCGTGGGCGGATCGACGCGGAAGCGCTCGTTGTCCACCGGCCAGCACACCGCGTCACGTATCGAGGCGGCGCCTCCCTCGCAGGTCAGGCCGAACTCGCCCGCCGCCAGGGCCTCATCGGCGACGGTGAAGGCGCGCCGGCCGTCGAGCGTGACCGTCATGTTGCGGCCGCGCAGGGTCGCACCCAGGTCATGCCAGTCGCCCGCGCCGCCGCCCACCGGGGCCTCCGCCAGCAGGGTCTCGTGGTTGCGCTCGCGCCGGATCAGCCGCAGCGACGTGCCGCCACCGGTCTTCGCCAGCGCCAGCAGGTAGTGGTCGCCGGGGCTGCGGTAGCGCAGCAGCAGCCCGGCCACGTCGGCCTCGCGGAGCTGGACCTTCGCGCCCGCGTGCAGGTCGGTGTACGCCGCGTCGGGCGCCAGCGCGCGCGCCGAGCCCGCGGGCTCGAGCGTAAGCGCTTCGCCCTCCATGGTCACCGTGCCGCGCTCGACGCGCCACGCCCCGTCGCCGCCGATGGCCACCGGCGTCGCCTGCCAGGCGGCCACACGCACGTCGTCGAAGTACGCGCCGCCGTTGTGCACCTGCAGCCCGATCTGCCCGCGCCCGCGCAGCAGGTCGTCGCCGGCCACCAGCACCTCCCGGCCGTCCAGCCGCGCCAGCGCGCGCCCGCGCGAGAGGCTCAGCCGGAGCTGGTGCCAGCGGTCGGGCTCGGCCTGCACCGGCGCCGAGGCCAGCACGTGCTCTCCCTGCGGCAGCCGCCGCACCAGCTCGAGCGTACCTCGGCCGTCACCCTCGGGGAGGGTCAGCCGCAGGGCCACGTGGTCGTCGTCGGCGCGCCAGTGCGCCAGGATCTCGACCGCGCGCGCCGTCGGCCGCACCGCGGCGGAGAAGTCGTAGTCGTCCCAGAACTCGTAGCCGGCGATGGCGGTCGAGCGCTCGCCGTCCTCGGCGCGGAAGGCGAACGGGTTCGAGCCCTGCTCGGGCTCGCCCTCGACCTTGTAGAGCTTCCAGCTCCCCGCCGGCGTCTCCCACGGGTTGGCGTCGCCCTCGGCGCGCATGAAGTCGTCGGCGAAGACCACCGGCGCGCACTCCTGCAGGTAGGCCTCGCCCAGCCCGCGTGCGGCGAAGGTGCCCGCCATCGGGTTCATGGCCGCGGTCAGCACCGCGGTGTGCCCGAGGAAGACGGTCACGCTGCGCGGCCGTCGGCGCACCGCCAGCTCCGCTGAGCCCTCGACCGACGGCACTGCCCCCTCAGCCAGGAGGCGCTCGCGCCCCTCGCTCACCTCGATGAGTCGCGCCCGACCGCCGGCGATGCGTAGCCGCCGATGCGAGTCGGCGCTGAACCACGGGAGCAGCACCTCGGCCTCAGCTCCCTCCGCGAGGTCGCCGAGCACCAGGAAGTCCTCGGGCGCCTCCTCGGATAGCTCCAGCGCCTCGAAGCCGTCGGGCAGCGGCTGCTCCTCGGCCCCGCGGGGCGCCCGCCGGGCGGGCGGCTCCTTGACCTGCGCGTCCCACTGCACGCGCGGCAGCAGCCGGCGGTCCGGGGCGAGCGTGGTGAAGCGCGGTGTCAGCGTCCCGCCGGTGAAGTGGCTGATGGCCGCAAGCACCGCGGGCTGCAGGTCGAGGCTGCGCAGGGCGAGCGCGAAGGCGATGGGCGCACCGGAGTAAAGCCACTGGCCCTGGCCGTGCTTGAAGAGCACCAGCGCCGGCATGTCCCTGCGCCCGCCGGTCAGCTCCCCACGGAACTTGTCCGGCACGCCGTCGTCGGTGTAGTGCGCGATGACGGTTGCGTTGCCGCCGGAGGGGATGATCGCCATGGCATTGCCGTAGGTCGTCACGATCGTCCCTGTGCCGCGCATCGTGGCGCTGATCGGGTGATCGTGGCCCGAGAAGTCGATGTTCGGCCCCCGCTTGGGGCCGATGCGCCGACCCGCCAGCGCCGACGTGGAGGGGATGATCTCCACCTCGGTGATCGCACAGCCGCCCTCAGAGACGTACCGCTCGATGGCGCGCGCGATCGCGCGGGAGTTGTTCGCGCCGCTGGTCGCGATCACGACGCGGTAGCGGCGCAACACCTCGATGTCCGCCAGCTCGGCGTCGCTGAGCACCTCGCGACTGAGACCGTTGCTGGCCAGGATGCCGATGAAGCCGGTGATGCGCCCGCCGCCCACGGCGATGCGCCAGCCGTCACCGAGCGCCGACGCCGGCAGCACCGTGATGATGAGCAGCGTGATGATCAGGTACGCTCTCGTGTGCATATTATCCCTCAGGATGCCGCGCATCCTCCTGTGCGGCCAGCGCCGCCGGTGATGGGCTGCCCCCCCACGCCTTCAACCTCTACTCGCTGTTCCACATCCGCAGCAGCGTCTCGACGGTCCTCTCCGCGACCTTGCGCCCGCCCGCCGGCCCGATGGGCGTGCTGGCCGGCACCGAGCCGTAGCCGCCGCCGGCGATGGAGCGCGCACTGGGCACGTAGGTGCCCGCGCCGGCAAGTTGCACCACGAAGGTCTGCACCGCCGGGCTGCGCACCTTGATGTACACGCCGTAGTCCAGGTAGTACTCGAACGGGTTGGTGGCGAAGGCGATGTCGCCCAGGCGCACGACGTGCAGCTCGACCTGCCGGTTCGGCTCCCGCTGCTGGCGCTTGAAGTTCTCCACCACGCGCAGGTACCAGTTCATGCGCCGGTAGCATTTGGTGATCTCCACGTACCAGCGCGGCTGATCGCGCAGCTCCGGGTTCTCGTCGAGCCTGCGCTTCTCCGCCTCGTAGCGCTTGCGCCACTCCTCGGCCTCGGCCTGTGCATTGTCTACGTCCTCTTGAGTGAGCGCGCGCAACGGCAGCTCCAGCGTGATCGTCTCGTGCGCCAGCACCGGAGCGCTGTCCTGGGTCCCGTCTATCCAGCCGAGCACGTCCTCGACCGCGTCGGCGATGCGCTGCGCGATCTCCTCCCGCTCGTCGCGGCCCTTCAGCTCGAGCATGCGCTTCGCCGCCTGCTTCTCATAGAGCAGGTGCGGCGACTGATCGCCCGCCGCCGATACCTGCGGCAGCACGAACAGCCCCTCGCCCAGCCGCCGACGCAGCTCCTCACGCGTCTCATGCCAGAAGTCGGCGCTGATCTCGAACAGCCCCTCGGTCTCCTGCGACGTGCAGGGCACGTTCACCACCACGCCGGTGAGCGCCCCCTCGGCGTCATACGTCGCCAGCACGTTGACGGAGTGGTCCTCGTACCCCTCAATGTGACTGAACTCGGGCACGTTCGTGTTCCCGTACATCGTCGAGTTGCCCGCGGTATCCACCCAGCGCCGGTTGCGCCCGACCACCGCATAGCCCAACCCGAAGGCCACCGAGCCGGGCGCACGGCCCTGCCAGGCCTCAGTAACCGCCGCGGCGATGCGCTCGCCCGCGAACTCGACGTACTCCTCGACGCTCATGACGTCCAGCTCGACGCCCACGGCCTGCGCCGTGTTGCCGGGCTCATCGCCCTTCGGGCGGATCTCCGGGGCGGTGTGGGTGTGCGTCGCGTTCATGATGATGGCGCCCGGCTCAGGTCCGTCCGTCCCCAGCCGCTCCGCGATCGCGGCGCGCAGCTCATCGGAGATGGCGACCAGGTCGCAGCCTGCGAACACCACGTGCGTGTCGCCCCGATCGAGCACCAGCACCGTCGCCACGATCGGGTCGCGCACGCCCTCGGACACCCGCGCGTGGAACTGCCCCGCAACCAACGTGGGCTCGGGCGGGGTGATGTCCGCCTGCGCCCAGCCGATCTTCAGTCCTTCGCTCCCGATCTCGCTCATCTCATCGACTCCTCGCTCGTGGCGTTACCCGGCTCCTGCTTCTTCTGCGCGTCCCGCACCGCGCCCATGTCGGTCATCCGCCGCGCGCGCGCGCCGAACACCTCGTAGCGCAACTCCTCGCCGCGCCGGAAGCGGTCGATCTCGTCGAGCATCTCGGCCATGTACCACGAGTCGCGACCCGTCCCGGCGTAGTGCGGGCTGAGGATCACGTTGGGCAGCTCGTTGAATGGGTGATCGTCAGGCAGCGGCTCCTGCTCGAAGACATCGAAGACGCCGGTCCAGCGGCCCTTGCGCAGCTCGGCCAGCAGCGCGTCGGGCTGGATCAGCGGTGCGCGGCCGATGTTGATCAGCACCGCGCCGTCCTTGAGCGCCGCGAGCTGCTTCGGCCCGACGCGTCCCGTGTTCTCGACGGTCATCCCCGCGAGCGTGAACACCACGTCGGCCTGCTCGAAGAGCGCGTCGAACTCGACCTTGCGCATACCCTTCCCGGCCGCGTCCTCGTCCGAGAGATGGCTGCTGGCCACCAGGATCTCCTTCGGCTCGAAGGGCAGCAGCATGCTCAGCAGCCATGACGCGATGTCGCCGAAGCCCCAGATGCCGATGACCAGGTCCTGGGGGACGCGCAGCTCCCAGTCCTTGAACCACACCATGTGCTCCGAGCGCGTACCCAGCTTGATGTGCTCGTGCGCCCGGCGCGTGCCCATGAGCATGAGCATCATGCAGTGCTCGGCGCATGAGCGCGCCATGAAGGTGTTGGCGGTGCACACGCGCACGCCGCGGTCGAACACCTCGTCGGCGATGTAGGGCGCCACCGAGCCGCCCACGTGGCCGATGATCTGCAGCGAGTCGTTGCCCGCCAGCAGCTCATCATCGACCCTGGGCGAGCCCCAGGTGGTGAGCAGCGCCTCGGCGTCGGCGATGATCTCGGCCCACTCCGCGCGCTCGATGGGCTCCTCACGTTGGTTAACCCAGATGTCCCATCCCAGTTCCTCCGCGCGCTGTCTCGATCGTCCGCGATAGAACCAGTCGAGGGCCTGCCGGCCGGGATTCATGAAGTAGATCCTCGGTGAGTCAGCCATGGTCGATCGCTCCCTGGGGTCGGCTGCTGCGGCGTACCGGAATTCACCGCACAGTGGGGCAGGACCTGCTGAGGGGACCGTCCGGTGCCGCTTGTGGGGCAGGCATCCCTTCTGCCGGCGCCGTTGGCGATGGTGCCGTTGCCGTTCGGCGGTGGCTGTGCCCACGGCCCGGGAGCGCGTCCTGAGATTGTGGGTAGACAGCGCGAGGGCGCCGTGGGACGACCTTCTCACCCCCGGCCCGACTGCGTCGGGCCCCCTTCTCCTTGAGCGCACCTGCGGTGCGCAGGCGGGCTATGCATTTCCCACATCTCGGCGCGGGCGTGGTTCTCGCCGAGGGCACGCACGCACGCCGATGGCGTTGGCGCGACTCGTTCGGAGGGGCCGCTGCGAGCGCCGCAGGCGCGAGCAGTGACGCCTGGGCGGCTGCGCTTCGCAGGCGTCAGGTTCCATCCCGGCCCGCCGTTCGGACATGGAAGCTGCGAGGGGCGTCGCTCCGCTCCGTCCCTCGCACTCCTCGTTGCGGCTGCGCAGCAGCCGCCCCTGGGAGCAGCCCCTCCGTACGGCCAACGGCGCCGTGGGCCCGGGGTTGGCTGCACATGACGTGCTCAACTGGGCATCGTGGTCGGGCTGGTGGTCGCCATCGGCCTCTATATCCTCGCGGGCCGCATCCTGCCCTGATCGCCCCGCGGGTCAGTGCGCCCCTCCCCGCATGATCCGCCGCCGAGGCGGCGGGGGCGGCGCCACGTCATGCCGCGCCTCGCGCGTCGCCACCGCCACGCCCGTGCACAGCAGCGCCGGGCCGATAGTATACATCAGCACGAGCGGACGGCCGACCGTCACCACCATCACCAGCGAGGCGACGCCCCAGACGCCCGCGGCGACGATCGCCAGCGGCCATCCCCAGCGCGCACCGCGCCACAGGCCGACACCGGCGGCCGCCATCGACAGGCCGGCGGCGAGGAAGACGACGAACTCCCGCGCCGGGTAGCCTGCCGACAGCGCCTGCAGCAACGTCAGCACGCTGGCGAGGCACAGCACCGCGCCCGGCGCAAGCAGTGCCTGACCGGCTCTCGTCAGCATATGCGGCGGCCTCACCCGGAGGCCGAGCGCCAGCCCCACCGCGAGCCCCACGAGCCCGCAGTAGCCTGGCGTCGGGTCCCCTCAGCCGCCGCCGAGGCAGCCGCTGAGCGCGTTGCCCGCCAGCAGGCCGGCCATCCCCCCTGTCGCGAAGCTGCCCAGCACGATCGCCAGCGTGGTCATCGGCCCTCACTCCTCCCTGGGCCTACTTCCACTTGATGGTGCAGCCGACCGGCTCGGTCCTCGGCACCGAGATGTCCTCGCCCGCCAGCAGTTCGTCGAGCGCCTCACGCAGGTCATGCCGCCCGACGGCGGTGGGCGCCATCGCGTTGTCGTCTATGCGCCCATGATACACCACGGTGCCCTCGGGGCCCAGCAGGAACACCTCGGGCGTGACGCTTGCGCCCCAGGCGCGCGCCACCTCCTGGGTCTCATCGCGCAGGTAGGGGAAGTTGAAGCCCTTCTCCTGCGCGCGTGCCTTCATCGCATCGAAGCTGTCGGCGGGGTACTTCGCCGCGTCGTTGGAGCAGATCGCCACGAGCCGCACGCCGCGATCGGCGTAGTCGGCCTGGATCTGGACCATGCGGTCCTCGTTCGCCACCACGTACGGGCAGTGGTTGCACGAAAAGATGACCACGACCGCGTCGGCGTCCGCGAAGCTGCCGAGAGAGTATGTCTCACCATCCACGCCCGGCAGGTCGAAGTCCGGCGCCTTGCTTCCGACCGAAATCGCCATCGTCAGCCCTCCTGTTCGGCACGTGCCGCCTCACGCTGTCGCAGGTAGTCCTCGCTGACGTAGAGCCGGCACTCGCAATGCCCATCGCGCGCGATCTCCTTGTGGTGCACGCGGCAGGGGCACAGGTTCAGGCGATCGCGAGCCGGATCGCCGGTGACCGGGCGGCAGGGGCAGTACGCCGCCCCATGCTCCACCAGGTTGCGGGCCATCTTCGCGAGGAGATTGCTGATGACCACGTCGTCCGGGAAGAGCCGGTACGGACCGTGTTCGGCGTAGCGATGCACACGTGCAGTGACGTCCGCCAGCGCCTCCTCCAGCGTCCTCGCGTGCTTGTCGGCCATCGGTTCCTTGCCCCTCAGTGCGCGCTCGTGTCCGTCTGCCTTCCGGCATTTCCCGCCCGCCTGCGGCGGTCCTCCCGGATCGGCGACGGCGTCTCCCTCCCGTAGCCGTGTTAGCGGTCGCGTCCGGGACCAGCGGCAAGGGCGGCAGGCGACTGACGCGTGCGCGACGAAAGGACGTCAGACGGGCGATTCCCGCACGCTGAAGGGATGAGCGCCCATGAGGTCCCTGTGCATTGTGACCGCACTCGTCGCGGCCTGCGCACTGGTGGCCGCCGATGACGATGCCGCGCTCACCGGTGGGGAGTTCGTGCGCGGCATGACCGTCAGCTTCACCGGCGATCAGGCGCTGCGCTTCCGCATCCTCTCCCAGCCGCTGCCCGACCTCGGCCAGGGCGGGCCGGTCACGGCGTTGCGGCTCGGACCGCCGCTCGACCTGTGGCTGCTCGGCCCCGACGAGAATCGCCTGCCCGTCGCGGGTGCGGCGCTCACCGACCCGGCCGGCGAGACCGTCGCGCCGCGCGAGCCCGGCCACTGGCGCATCGACCGCCCGCCCCTGGGCTACCTGACGCTCGAGGTCCCGGCGCTCGGCGGCCCGTGGCGCCTCTGGTCGGCCTTCCACCCGTTCATGCTGGCCCTGGATGAGCCGGTCACGGTGCTGGTGGGCGAGACCCCCGGCGCGGTCTTCCGGCACCCCTCCGGCGAGCGGCTGGAGTTCCCCGAGGCCGGTGAGGCGACCATCACGCCGGGCGAGGACGCGCGCTGGGTCGCCTTCGCCCCCTGGGACCTGTTCGAGCCGTCGAAGCCGCGCGTGGAGATCGAGGGCGAGACCATCCTGCGGCCCGGCGATCGCCTGCGCCTGCACGCGGCCGCAAGCGATCCCGACGGGGACATCGCGCGCGTCACCTGGCGGCTCCCCGATGGGCGCGCCGTGCAGGGCCCCGACCTCGATCTGCCGGTGAGCGACTTCGCGGCCTTCGCGGTGTCCGTCGAGGTCGAGGACCGCGAGGGCAACACCGCTTCCGCGGAGGCCACGATCGATCCGCCCGCGCCGCACGAGGCCCCGGTCCCGGGCATGATCCTCATCCAGGCCGAGGACTTCGCCGCCCAGGAGGGCGGCACGGTCGAAGTCACCGATCGCGGCCACAACGTCGGCCGCATGGTCACCAAGTGGCACCAGGACCTCGGTCACCGGCTGCAGTGGCAGTTCAGCGTGCCCCAGGCGGGGCGTTACGCCATCTACGCGCGCTACGGCTCCGGCGGGCAGGACCCGCACCGCGCGCTCACCATCGACGGCGCCTCACCCGACCCGGCCTTCGACGACCTTGCTTTCGCCCCGACCGGCGGCTACGGCGTGACCGAGGCCCACTGGCGCATCGCCCGCCTGGGGCCGGCGGTGCAGCTCTCGGCGGGGAAGCACACGCTGCGCATGACCAACCTCGGCGACGGCATGGCGCTCGACTACCTGACGCTGGTGCCGCTCACGGAGGGGGAGTGATCCCGGTGCGGGCGACGCTGGTGACGATCGCGCTGCTGGTCGTGCTCTGTGCGGCGCATGCCGAGGTCGAGCGCTTCATGCCGCCGCAGGACACCGACACCGAGTTGTGGCGGCTGACCAACGACCCGTCGTGGCGCGACTGGGCCAACTACCACATCCGCGACTGCTGGAGCCCCGACGGCCGCTACGTGTGCACGACGCGCTCGCGGGCCTTCAACCCCTCGGGCGATGGCGGGCCGTTCGTGCGCGTGATCGACGTGGCGACCGGCGAGGTGGTGCGCAGCTTCGCGCGCGCCAACACCCCACGCTGGGCCAACGCGCAGCCGTGGCTGCTCTTCGTGCAGCGCGAGGAGGACAGCGCACTGTGGGACATCAAGTGCTGGGACATGGCCACCGATCGCGTGGAGACGCTCCGCGGCCGGTCCAGCTACCTGGGCAGTGTGGACTTCACGGACACCTGGATCTACGCCAGCGCGGTCACCATGCCCGACGGCTCCTCCGCTCCGGGGGCGCGGGTACCCATCCGCGGCGGCGTCCCGGAGCCGATCCCGCTCGGCGGGCAGCTTGAGGCCAACCCCGGCCATCCGCGAGTGTACACGCGCATCAGCAACTATTTCGAGCCCTTCAAGCCCACGCGCCTGTTCTTTGACCCAGACGGCGGCGACCTGGCCGTCGCCAGCACCTGCCTCCAGCAGTGCCACCAGTCGTGGTCGGGCGGCGGCGACTGGTACATGTTCGGCAACCAGCAGATGCGCGGGCGGCGCTGGGACGAGCCCTTCCCGAGCAACTGGCACTTCCTGACCGCCATCGGCTGCGGCGACATCTGCCGCGGCGGCAGCACCGATCGCTACATCGTCGGCAGCGGCGCCACCGGGGCCATCGTCATCGCCGACACGCGCTCGGGCGATGGCCACGTGGTGCTGCCCATGGCACTGTCATACATCCACGACTCGCCGGCCTTCCAGTACTCCGGCGACAGCGCCTACTACGACAACGACGCCAAGGGCAGCCCCGATGGCACCAAGATCTGCTTCGTGAGCTGCTACGACCTGCGCGACGGCCCCATCGCCACCATCAGCGAGGTCTCGTCGCCCGAAACCGGCCCCGGCATCCACGTGGACTCGACCGAGGGCTTCCCCGAGCAGGGCCGGCTGAGCATCCGCACCGAGGTCATCGGCTACGAACGCAAGACCGAGACGACCTTCGAGGGCCTCACGCGCGGCATGTACCGCACCGGACCGGCGGCCATCGCCGAGTGGACGGACGAGCAGCGCCGTGAGCGCAGCGAGTTCCCGAGTGACCTGCGGCCGGGCCGGGTCGTCACCAGCTTCGACACGCGCATGATCCCGGACGAGCAGATCGCGGAGATGGAGGCGCCCGCGCGCTTCACCCGCGAGGATTTCCCCGATCGCGACTCGCCGCTCATCTGGCAGCGGCAGACCGACGTCTACGTCGCGGTGGCGCGCCGCCCCGACCGGCCGTGGCTGCGCGAGAGCGAGGGCGGCGGCATCGAGCTGATCCCCGGCGAACTGCACTTCGAGACCGCTGGCTACCACCTGCTGCGCAACGGTGAGCGCATCACCAGCGAGCCGCTCGCGCCGGGGGCGACCTTCGACCTGCCGGGCGTGGGCGCGTACTCGGCCATCGCGGTCGAGCAGTCGGGCCTCGAGAGCAAGCCGTCGAACGAGGTGCGCATCGCCGCGGCCACCGGGCTGGCGGCGCTGCCCGAGCCGCCGGATGACTTCTCCTGGACCGCCGACCGCTGGCTGATCGATGGCGAGGGCGCGACACGCGACGAGGCGATGGCCGCGCCCGAGGCGGTGCGTGAGATCGTGCACCTCTACGATGGCGTCATCCACCGGGAGTGGTACGAGGCGGGCGTACTGGTGCGGCGCCACGACCTCACGCCCGACGGCCTCGCCATCCGCCGCACCTTCTACGCGGATAGGCGTCTCGTCAGCCGCGAGTACCGGGACCGTGACGGCGTGCAGCAGAGCCTGGAGCTGTTCGACGCCGACGGCTTCATCACCGAGGCGATCTCGTACCGCGGCGGCGCCGAGCGGGAGCACTGGTGGTTCATCAAGGGCACGCCGGTTAGGCTGTGGACCGAGCGTGGCGGCCATCACACCGCCTCGCCTGAGCGCGGCGGCACCTACGTGAAGCAGGGCATCGACTGGGTGAAGATCGACTGAGTCTGAAGCGGGCGGTCGCGGGTGTGCTGGGCCTGCGCGAGGTCACCGACGAGATCGACGCGCGGCTGATCGCGGCCATCGGTGAGGTCTTCCGCGACGACTTCGGCCGCGTGCGCTTCTGGCAGGTGCGCCCCGGCACGTTCGCCGACGGAGTCGCGAAGTGGTATCGCCCGGCATCGGCCTGGGCATGGACCGGCCACGTGATCTACCCGGCCGGGCGCGAGGCGGCATACCAATATCTGAACGAGATCGTGGTGCCCGCGCACGCGAACACCGTCGCGCACGAGTTGTGGCATGTGCGCGACTACCGCCGCGCCGGGGCGGTGCGCTGGAGCGTGCGCTTCCTGCGCGAGTGGCGCCGGCGCGGGCTGGCAGGGATGTACGACGCCCCGCATGAGGTGGCGGCGCGTGAGGCGGCCGCGCGCTTCCTCGGTTCACCGCACTACGCCGCGCTGGTGGAGGTGTGCGGACAGGAGGAGTCCGGCCCCTGAGTTGAGCCGCCGGTGAGGTCTGAGCATGAAGACCATCTGGGCCGCGATGCTGCTGGCAGTCTGCGCCGGGATCGCCTGCGCCGGGGAGCCTGCGCCCGCGCATGATCTGCAGTTCCCCGGCATCGAGCCGTTGGCCGAGCCCGCGACGGCGTGGGAGTTCAACGACTACTGGCGTACCGGCCAGGTCGGACCGCGCGATTTCTACATGGCCGCGCAGGGCCCCTACCTGTGGTTCCAGGAGGACTCGCTCGCCGCGCTGCGCCAGGTTGGGCTGCTCGACCGCTTCATTCCCGGGCACACGAACTTCAGCTACATCAAGTACTACCTGCCCGAGGAGCGCGCGCAGCTCCCGCCCGACTCGACCATGCGCCGCATGATCGAGATCATGCTCGACAACGGCTACCCCATCCACACCATCTTCTACACGCGCTTCCAGGGCAACCCGCCGCCATCGCAGGAGTTGCTGGACATCATCGGCGACCAGTGGATCGGCGACGGCCAGCCCGAAACCGTCTACCGCCTCGAGCCGGTCTTCCACTACCTCAAGACCGGCGAGCGCTGGGTCGGCTCGTCCATGCACCTGTGGGACCCGGAGGTAGCCAGGCGCTTCTTCGCCGAGGACCTGATACCACGGCTCGAGCAGGAGTTCCCCTTCCTGCACGACCTCGACCACCAGTGGACGCGCCCGGAGCTGCGCCGGCTCTCGGACATCTACTGTGAGGAATTCTACCGCCCCGTCGGCCGCTGCCTGGTGTGGGGGATGTACGTGGGCAACTACCACATGGCTTCGCTGCCCGGCACGGTCGCGGTAGGGGAGAAGGGCGCCGACGCCTTCGCGGCTGCGCGCCTGCGCGGGATGAACCGGCAGTTCGGCGGGGGGCAAGTTCACCGTCTGCTGGCGCGGTCACGAGCCCACCGAGCGCTACGCCTACATCGAGCGCGCCTGGTACAGCACCCGCGGCGACTCCTGGGGCCTGCCCCTGCCGCACGTCCGCTACTACATCCACCGGCCCTGGCTGATCGGCGCCAACTACTACGTCAATGAGGGCATTCCCGGGACCTGCATGCAGGATATCGAGGGCGACGGCCAGACCGAGCTGTCCACCATTGGCCACATCGTGACCGACATGCTCGACTTCGCCGAACGCCATCCCGACCGCGGCACCATCATCTCCCCGGTTGCGCTGCTGCTCGACTACGACCGCTCCGTCCCCTCCCGCGGAGTGAGCTACTTTGGCTACAACCTGCCCAACGACGCCGCCGACTTCTTCAACCAGGGGGTCTTCGAGACGCTCTTCCCCGAACACCGTCACGCCGAGGGCTCCGGCAACTACTCGCGCATCGGCCCCT
>JALGVA010000029.1:0-382 GCA_029820295.1 Candidatus Zipacnadia bacterium | reverse complement strand
GATCTTCGACCTGCTCCAGCCCAACGTCCCCGGCGCCGGCCCCGACCCGCGCGCCCTGGCAAACTACAACACGCTCGTGGCGCTGGGCGGCATGACCTTCGACGAGGCGATGTCGCGGGCGGTCATCGAGCACGTGCACGGCGGTGGCACGCTGGTGCTGTGCGCGCCGGACATCACGCCCAACCTGCCCGCCGACTTCCTCGGCCTGACCCTCGGCGACGTGGTCGCGGCGGGCGGCGTGGTGACCTGCGCTGTCTGCGGCCACGCCACGGACGAGGCGCCCTTCCACCTGCGCGCCGCCGAGCTGACCACCGCGGACGCCATCGTCACCGACGCCCAGGGCCGACCCGTGGTCACGCGCAACCGCTACGGCGATGGCGCC
>JALGVA010000311.1 GCA_029820295.1 Candidatus Zipacnadia bacterium | reverse complement strand
ACGATGACCAGGTCGCAGGGCAGGGTCTCGCCGCCGGTCAGCCTCACCGCCACCACGCGGCCGTCTTGCGCCAGGATCTCGGTGGTGGTGGTGTCGCACAGCACCCCGACGCCCGCATCGGCGAGCCGTCTCTGCGCCAGCTCCGAAGCGGTGCGGTCGAAGGTGGCGCTCAGCATGCGGTCGGCCAGCTCAACGACCGTCGTCTCGATGCCCAGCTCGATCAGCGCCTCGACGGACTTGAGGCCGATCAGCCCGCCCCCCACGATGACCGCGGAACGCACGCCGCGCTCCTCGATGTAGTCCGCGATGGCCCTGGCGTCGTCCCAGGTGGTGAAGGTGAAGACGCCCTCGGCGTCGGTCCCCTCGACGTCGCGGGGGACGATGGGCATGCCGCCGACGGCGATGAGGAGCCTGCCGTAGCCGATGGTCCGCCCGTCCGCGGTCTCGACCAGGTGATCGTCCGGGTGGACGGCGGTGACCTCGGTCCCGAGCAGGGCGTTGACCTTCGCCTTCTCGTACCAGTCCCGCGGGCGGTAGAGCATCTGCTCCGCATCGACCCGGCCGCCCAGCAGGTAGGTGATGAGTGGCCGCGAGTAGGTGTGGTGCGGCTCCCGCGCGATCAGGGTGAGGGAGCCGTCGGCATCGACCTCGCGGATGCCATCGACGGCCGCGATCGCGGCGACGGAGTTGCCGACGATCAGGTACTTCGCGTCACTCATCGTCATCCTCCAGCACCAGCGCCTCGTTGGGGCAGTTCTCGACGCAAACCGGGACGTCCTCGCCGATGCACAGGTCGCACTTGGAGACGACCTTGCCGTCGGCGCCCCGCGCGATGGCCCCGACCGGGCAGACCATGATGCACATCCAGCAGCCCACGCAGCGGTCGGTGTCGCAGAGCACCGCGCCGGTCTCCGGGTCGCGGTACATCGCCCCCGTCATGCAGGCCTCAATGCAGGGCGCATCCTCGCAGTGCCGGCACTGCACGGCGAAGGAGTGGTAGCCGCTGCGCTCGACCTGGATGCCGGGGATGATGCTGTTGCGCTCCTCGCGATAGGCTGTGATGATCCTCTTCGACCGGGAGTGCTGGACCAGGCAGTGCACCTCGCACAGTCCGCAGCCCATGCAGTACTCCTCGATGATCCTGATGCGCTTCATGCGTTACTCCCCTGCGGCGCTGATGCCGAGTATCGACAGCTCGCGGTCGGTCAGCCCTACGCCGCGGAGGTGGTCACGGTTGCCGCGCAGGCTCTCGATTGCGTTGATGCCCATCCCCCCCATGATCTCCTTGATCTCATGCCCCCAGCTCTCCAGCAGGTTGACGAGCCGGCGGGTGGCGATGTTGGGGTTGAGGCGGCGCGTGAGGTAGGGGTCCTGGGTGGCGATGCCCCAGTTGCACTTGCCCGTGTAGCACTTCTGGCACAGGTGGCAGCCCATGGCGACCAGCGCGGCGGTGCCGATGTAGACCGCGTCGGCGCCCAGCGCGATGGCCTTGGCGACGTCGGCGGCGCAGCGAAAGCTGCCCGCGACCACCAGCGACGCCTCCTGCCGGATACCCTCCTCGCGCAGCCGGCTGTCCACGGCCGCGAGCGCGAACTCGATGGGGATGCCGACGTTGTTGCGGATCATCGTCGGGGCCGCGCCGGTGCCGCCCCGGTAGCCGTCGATGGCCACGAAGTCCGCGCCCGCGCGCACGCACCCCGAGGCGATGGCCGCCACATGATGCACGGCGGCGATCTTCACCCCCACCGGCTTGCGGTAGCGCGTCGCCTCCTTGATGGCGTAGATGAGCTGGCGCAGGTCCTCGATCGAGTAGATGTCGTGGTGCGGGGCGGGCGAGAGCGCGTCCGTCCCTTCCGGGATCATGCGCGTGGCCGAGATGTCGGCGGAGACCTTCTCGCCGGGCAGGTGACCGCCGATCCCCGGCTTGGCCCCCTGGCCGATCTTGATCTCGACCGCCGCGGCGGCGTTGAGGTAGTCCACGTCCACACCGAACCGCCCCGAGGCCACCTGCACGATCATGCTCTCGCCGTACCGGCGCAGGTTCTCGTGCAGTCCCCCCTCACCGGTGTTGGCGTAGGTGCCCACGTCATGCGCCGCCCGCGCCAGCGCCTCCGAGGCGTTGTAGCTGATCGACCCGTAGGACATGGCAGAGA
>JALGVA010000310.1 GCA_029820295.1 Candidatus Zipacnadia bacterium | reverse complement strand
GCCGCCGCCGTCGTTCTCACAGGCGTTGAGGGTGCGGTTCGACACCGGGTCTTGCTCCCAGCGCTCCCGCCAGCGCGCGACGATCTCGTCCCAGAGGGCAGGTTCGGACACGCACATCTTGACGCGGTCGGGCCCGCCGATCGGCAGGCGCTCACCGTCCTCGTTGAGGGCGAAGAACTCCGGGTGCTCGGCGCCGTACTCCTCCCACCACCGGGTGAAGGCGTGGCCGTAGTTGATGGACAGGCTCCGGCCCATGCGCATGCGCCGCATCCACGTGGTCTCGTCCCCGGCGAGCTGACCCGCCAACTCGCGGTCCAGCGGGCCGCTGAAGGCCTCAATCCGCTCCAGCAGGCTGCCCCTGATGCCGGTGCGCAGGTGGCGCTGCTTGAGCTGTGGGACCTCGAGGATGTCGATGTCGCCGATGGCGATGGTCGGGGCGTCGGGGATGACCGTCCCGGTCTCGCCCGGCCACAGCCAGCGCACGCCGAGCCGGTCCTGCAGGAAGTCATAGACCGCGTAGAGCGTGCCGCGCTGGTTGTTGTAGTTGAAGGCATCATCGCGGTCGCCCGGGCCGATCTTGTCGCCACCCAGGATGAAGAGGTCATCGCCGGCCGTCAGGATGCGGATCGCCTCGGGCTCCAGCGCGTCGATGTCGATCCCGGCCGCGCGCGCGGCGCTCGTGGGCCCCACGTAGATCCGGTGCTCGACGTCGATGGGCCGCTCACTCTCGGGTCTGATGGCGATCGTGGCGCCGCTCATCGCCTGCAGGAAGTACTGCAGCTCCTGGGCCGGGTAGCGATGGATCGCCAGCGCGTCGTCGGGTAGGAGGATAACGCACCGAGCCTGTCCGTCCTCGGTGAGATTCATGGCGGCGCAGGGCAGCATGATGGCGAGCGTGAGTGTGATGGCGATCAGGCCTCGCATGATGCGATCCTCCTCGGCGGGTTCGACCCACGGGCGCCTCTTCGTCGCCGACGCATGGTCCTCCTGCCGGGAGGCGCCCACGGGCAAGCGGCGAAATGGGCGTGGGCCGCATTGCCCCACCGAGGTGACGGGATTGACCTCACGCGAGCGCATAGCGTTCCTCGGCAACATGAACATGGACGTGTACGCCTCGGGCGACCGTGAGGCGATCCGCCACGAGGTGGTCAGCAAGCTCGCGGCGGCCATGCCCGGCGGCGGCTACATCTACCACTCGGACCACTCGGTGCCACCGACGGTGGCCTTCGAGGACTACGCCTACGCCATCGACCTGATCCGCGAGCACGGCGTCTACGCATAGGAGCACGCAGTGGAGATCGGCAACGACGAGATCATCGAGATGCTGCGCCGATCCTACTTCGCGGTGGACGGCCTGTGGTTCGTCATGGTCGAGGAGGACGAGGACCCGGAGCGCGCCATGGAGCTCGATGAGCGCGTGTGGCGCGTGATGCCCAAGATCCAGGCGCGCAAGGCCCGCGAGTTGCTCGGCTGCGACGGCGACTCGCCCGCCGACGTTGCGCGCGGCATGGCGCTGAAGCTTGCGGCCGAGGGCCACGACTACGAGGTGCGCGTGACGAGCCCGGCCGAGGCCGAGATCGTCATCACGAAGTGCCCATGGCGCGAGGTGCTGGCGGCATCAGGCCGCACGTACCTGGGACCGGAGATCGCCGACCGCATCTGCGCCACCGAGGGGGCGATGTGGGCGAGCGAATTCGGCGCCGATCTCCAGTTCGAGCTCGCGGAGGCGATCTGCCACGGCGACGACCGCTGCCGCCTCGTATTCCGCCGCGTCACAGACAACGCCACGGACTGAGTGATACCCACATGCCGGACCAGCCGCTGACCGTGCTCATCAAACCCGCGGGCCCGGACTGCAACCTGGCCTGCACGTACTGCTTCTATCGCGACAGGAGCGCGCTCTACCCGGACACGCAGCGCCACCGCATGAGCGAGGAGACGCTGCGCGAGCTGGTGCGCAAGTACATGAACTACCACGACGCCACCGTGCCCTTCGCGTGGCAGGGCGGCGAGCCGACGCTGATGGGCCTCGACTTCTTCCAGCGCGCGGTGGAGTTCCAGCAACTCTACGGGCGCTCGGGGCAGTCGGTCTCCAACAGCCTGCAGACCAACGCGATCCTGCTCGACGACCCGAACTGGGCGCGCTTCCTCCACGAATACCGATTC
>JALGVA010000155.1 GCA_029820295.1 Candidatus Zipacnadia bacterium | reverse complement strand
TCACCGCCCGCCGCCGGCGCAGGCGCAGGCACAGGCGCAGCCCGCGCACGCGCAGGCGCAGCCGCCGCCTCCCCCTCCGCCGCCGCTGCCGCTTGACTTGGCCATGGACTGGAGGACCTCGAAGCCCACCTTGTCCACACCGCCCAGGTTGACCACGCCGCCCTCGACGAGGCCGACGCTCACCGGGTCCATGCTGGCGGCCATGCGCCCGGCCACGTTCTCGGAGAAGCCCGCGAACGAGGCCGCGACGTCCCCGAAGGTCGTGCGCCCGCCGGTGGTCACCGAGGGCGCGCCGGGCGCCGCGGAAGGGCTGCGCGCCCAGCCCGGACTGTAGTTGTAGCCCGAACTGCGCCAGGAGTGGAAATGCCGCGGGTAGCCCGGATCGAGCATCAACCAGCCGATGTTCTCGTTCACGTACTCGTCGCGCTTCTCCACGTCGCCGATCAGCCGCGCCTCTTTCCAGGCCTCGTAGACGATCGAGTTGTAGTACTCCCTGGTGCGCTCGAGGTCGAAGCCCGCCATGCGCTCGGCGGTGGTCTTGACCAGGTTGCGCATCTCCTTGCTCAGGTCCAGCTCGGGCACCGGCTTGCCCGGCTCCGCCATGATGGCGTCGAGGAAGGGCTGCTCGTAGCCGCGCACCACCGTCCCGAGCTTGCTGGCCACCTTGCGGCGGGCGCCACGCGTCGTCTGGTAGTGCTCGGGCACGGCCACGGTCAGCGGGTCCTCCTTCACCATCTCGACGAGGCCCTTCTTGAGCATGCCGAAGATCACCAGCGTCAGCACCTCGCCCAGCGGCCGCTCGAGGATCACCGCCGCCTCGGGCGCGGTCAGCCCGCGCTTGATCTCGCCGCCCGCCACCGATTGGATGGGCGGCAGGTACGAGCGCTTCTTCCCTGCGATCGCCCGCCTGCCGATTACCCACAGGAGGATGAGGACCGGGATGCCCAGCGCCTCCAGCGTGGGGCTGGCCAACCACATGATCACCAGCACGATCAGCAGCGGGACGTAGAGGCAGGCGCCGGTGCGTGCGGTGAAGCCGAAGTACCAGATCGAGAACGCGATCAGCAGGCCGATCCCCACCACAACGCGCGCGCCGGTGCTCTCGGTCCACCACTTCCACGCCAGCCCCCACACCGTCTGCCTGACCACGCGCTCCATCCAGTCCCTGGGGAACGAGACGCCGACCATGTGGTTGGTGTCAACCCGAGCGTCGGCCATATGCCAGAGGACGGCCTTCCTGCCCTCGAGTTGGAGCTTCTGGTCGAACGGCTCAGTCTGGTAGAGCACCTGATCCAGGTTTACCGAGTCGGGCATATAGACCACGATGTAGAGGTCGGTGGTGCCGGTGACGTACTGGCTCCCCCACCACGTGGGCGTGATGCGCAGGGAGGCCATCTCGGGGTTGGTAGTGTCCTGGAAGACCATGTTGGGCATGGTCGCCTCGAACCGGAACTCACCGGTCTCGCCCGGCTGGATGGGCGGGCTGATCGGCACCTCAACGCCCGAGACGTAGCTTGAGTTGGCGATGCCGCTCAGCGGCGCGCCGTTGATCGACGCGCTCATGTTCGAGATGTCCCAGTCCGTGTGCGGCAGGCCCATGTCCACGAAGTCGATGGGGTGCGCGCCCTCATTGCAGTGGAACTCCACCTCGTACTCCAGCGTGACCGATGCGTCCGGGTTCGGCGTCACCGCGAAGATCATGCGCGGGACCGAGAACGAGTAGTCCTGCGCCGCCGCCGGCAGGCACGCCGCGACGGCCAGCAGCATCGGCAGTGTCCGCGCTCGCATCGTCCTCATTGCGCATCACCACTCTCGCGGTCGTCGCTCCATGCGGCCGGGTCCTTCGGGCAGTCGGCATCGCAAATGGGCAGGCCGGGGCAGTCGGGGCAGCGCGTTGGCTGCGCAAGGCGCTCGCGGTAGCGCCGGAAGCAGTCGGCCTCCCAGATGGCGCTCCACGCGTCCGTCAGCAGGTTGCCGCAGCTTCCGGCGCCGCGCGGCGCCTGCACCGCGCCGTCGGCGCGCACGCGCACGGTCACGTCGGCCGAGGTACGCGGGCCGTCGAGCACCTGCTCTGTCAGCCCGCGCGCCGGGTCGTAGCGCACCGGCGGCGCCCACAGATAACGCGCCTGCGTGCTCTCGGCCAGCTCGATGAAGGTGGTCGCCACCTGCGGCAGCGCGCGCGCGGGCAGCGCACCGGCGGCGTCGGCGGCCTCGTCTTCGTCCGGGCAGGCGATGGCGAAGCCCACGATGTTGCTCACGCCCAGCTCGTGCAGCGCGGCGAAGATATCGTCGAGGTCGGCGAGGTTGCTGTCGAGCAGCGGCACCTGCGCCACCAGCGCCAACTCGAGGTCGTGGCACATCTGCACCGCCGCCACAAAGGCGTCGTGGTCGCCGGCGCCCGCGGTCGCGTCGTGCTCCGCCGCATCGTGGCAGACGAACAGCAGGTCGAGGTGATCGAGGCCCGCGTTGGCGCACTCGATGATGACATCGACCGGCAGCCAGTTCGTGACCGCGCGCAGGCCGCAGATCATGCCCAGGTCCTCGGCGATCTCGACCAGCCGCGCAAGCTGCGCCGGGTCCGCCGCATGGTCCACCTGGATGCAGACATGCGGAATGCCTGCGTCCCACAGCCGCCGCGCGATCTCCCGGAAGCGCTCGGGCTCGCACTGATCGACGTCCGCGCGCAGCGGCGCCGCCAGCTCGCGCTCCCACTCGCCCTTCGACGGGTCGGCGAGGTTGGTCACCGGGTAGTCGTCTCCCGGTTCGGCCAGGTCGGCGATGAGCCGGCGCACGGTATGCAGGTCGGCCTGGATCTGACTGGGCGGCGCCCCGCGGAAGCGAGCGGCCACCTCGGCCTCGATCTGATCGTCGGGCCGGTCCTCCAGCACGCCCTGCGCCATGATCACCCCCACCGGCGACAGGTAGGTCGCCTCCGACGCGTTGGCCAGCAGCAGGCCGCCGCCGTCGGGGTCGATGCGCAGGTGGAAGCGCGTCGGCCACTCGCCCACCAGCCGGTCGTAGGGCCGGATGGTCACGCCTGCTGACTGATCGGACACCGGCTCATCACCTCGCTCCGCTCGGCCCGCTCGAGTGGACAGCCACCTCCACACAGCCGCAGGCGCTCGCAGTGATGGCACTCTTCCGGCAGGTCGGACTGTTCCGGGCGCTCGCGTCGCAGCCGGATGCTGGTGAACAGCTCGCTCCTCCAGATGCTCGGCCACGGGTCGCGCAGCAGGTTGCCCGCGGGCCGGTAGTACGACTGGCAGGGCAGCACGTCGCCATCGGGCTCGATACACACGGAGAACTCGGCGGCGTTGCAGAACCGCAGGCCCACGCCCATCTCGACCGGCGACAGCTCGCAGTGGCGCGTGACCGTGTACCAGATGAAGCGCATGCTCCGCTGCGCCGCGCGCTCGCGCACGCGCGTCAGCCCCCTGCGCAGCTCCTCGACCGAGAGAGCCGCCGGGTTGCCCGCGCCGCAGCCGGAGTGGATCATCCCGTTCATCGCGAAGGTGCGCAAGCCCAGGTCGGCGAGGAAGTCGATGGTGGCTTCGACCTCGCGAGCGTTGTCGCGCGTGATCGTCGTGTTGGTGATGGTGTGCAGACCCAAACCGAGGGCGTTGCGCACCCCTGCCACAGTCTCATGCCATGCGCGCGCGCCGACGATCGCGTCATGCACGTCAGGCCGATGCGAGGCAAGCGTGATCTGCACATGATCGAGGCCCGCGGCCATCAGCGCCTCGACGAAGTCGGGCTCGGCCAGCCGCCGCCCGTTGGTGTTCATGCCGCAGACCATGCCCAGCGCCTCGGCGTGGGCGATCAGCTCGGGCAGGTCCGGCCTGAGCGTCGGCTCGCCGCCGGTGAAGATCACGTAGGGCACGCCGATGGCCCACAGGCGGTCGAGCACCTCGCGCCAGTCATCGGTCGCCAGCGACGGCATCCCGCGCCGGCCCGGCTCGTTGTAGCAGTGCGCGCACGCGTTGTTGCAGGCGTAGCTCAGCGCCAGGTCGGCCTTGTACGGGGCCTGCGCCCGCACCGACAGCGCCGGCGGCTGCGGAATGCCCAGCTCGCCGCTGATGCAGCCGTCCCATCCCGCTCGGGGGCGGGACAGCCGGCGCATCGCCGCCGCCATGCGCGACCAGCCATCACGCAGACGCGGCTCGGCCACGTCCGGATAGAGCGTGCGCAGGCGCACGAGGGCCTGGTCCGCCGGCGTGTCATCCAGCGCCATCTCGGCGAGCGCCACCTGCATGGGCCCAAGCAGGAGCGCGTCGGTCACGTTGCGCCACAGCACACCGGTGTCGTCCGCGTGCACGCGCAGGTGCACGCGCACGCGGCCCTCGAGCTCTTCGAAGCGCCAGTGGCGCATGCGCACCCCACCGGCCGTCGGGCGCAGCGCATCCAGCCGCGCGCCCAGCCGGCCCAGGTCCGCACGCACGCCCTCGGCCAGGCGGCCGAGGATGCCGCCCCCGGGCGGGGTCACCACTTGGGCTTCTCCTCGAGCTGGTAGGTGGTGCCGCAGTACGGGCACTTGACGTAGATGGCGCCCTCGTGCATCTCGATGGCGTCGGCGTCGAGCTGGGCGCCGCAGGATTTGCAGCGCAAATGCTCAAGCTCGGTCTCGCCGGTCAGGTCAATCTCGTGGGTGATCCTGGTCTCGGGGCCCCTGGAACGCGCCAGGTAGATCATGAAGGCGGCGCCGCCGAGCAGCACGATGCCGATGATGACGCGCGGCATCGTGTTGCTCTGGCCCGCGGCCACGAGGAAGATCAGGCCCACCAGCCCCAACACTGCACCCAGCAGGTATCCGGCTGTCTTCATGTCAGCAGCGGCGGCCGTCGGCGGCCGCGCACCTCCCGTGGTCGATGTCGCGCCGCAGTCAGAGGCACAGTTTCGCCCACCAGGGCACGGCAACCTTCCGGGGCTCCGCCGCAAGGCCCGCTGTCGTTGCCGTTGCCGTGCGGACGGGCGCACTTCCTGCCGCTGCTGCGCGTCGAGCGCGCCCACCAGAGGCTGCGCGCTGGTGGACTACGATCCGCTGAGTGCCGACGCGACCGACCATCGCGTGACCTGGCGCGGGCAGGGCGCGGTCGCCGCCGTCGGCCGATGCTGCAGCATCGGGCAGCCGGTGCGCGTGCGGCTGCAGGCGCGGAAGGCGCGGGCGTACTCGATCCACGCCGGCGAGCCGGGCGATCGGCGGCGCGTCGTGAGGAGGGGCTCGCCTACCGCTCCGGCAGGCCCTCGGCGACCGCGAGCTGCGCGGCGTGCAGGTGGCGCCACAGGGCCTGCGCGGGCGAGGGCACGGCTTCATCGGCCAGGTCCAGCGGCCCGTGCGGGAGCAGCCACACGCATGAGGTCTGCGGCTCGGTGAAGGTCCCCTCGGTGCCCCAGACGTAGAGCACCTCCAGCCAGTCGGCGCCGTCGTAGAGCCGCGTCACGTCATAGCTCCTCATGGCCGCGTCGGCCCAGCGGTTGTCGATGGCCACACCCATGCCACCGCTGCCATCGCCGTAGCTGAAGTCGATCCAGCCCGCGCGGTCGGCGTTGTCGGGGCGCGGGTGCTCGCCCAAGTAGCCGAAGAGCAGGTCGCGGTAGTTCTCGCTGTCGCGCAGGTTCCCGCGCCGCACCGGCCCGCCCACGCCCGGCTGCAGCGCGTAGCTCCCGCCGCGCTGGAACAGCCCGCAGCGATCGCCCGCGCCGCCGAGCGTCACCTGGCCCTTCGGCCGCCACTCCCGGGCCACGCGAATCGCCGGGCTCTCGCGGAAGAAGACATACTGGCTCTCGCCCGAGGCCTGCGCCGAGCCCCAGGGGATGGTGACGGCCAGCGCGCCGGGCCACTCGTTGATGCGCGCCTCGCCGAAGCCCTCGTGCCCGAGGGCGCTGAGCACCCACGGCTCGCGCAGAATCTCGCCGCCGCCCGCCGGCATGATGGCGGTAATCGCGTCGGCCGCGAGGTCCAGCTCGATCCGCCAGGCGTCATTGGCCACCACCAGCCGGTCGCCGTCGCGCTCGTGCGCGGGTGGCTCCCCGACTGGCGCGCCCCCGGCGAGGAAGGCCGCGGCGTATTCGGGCTCACCGGCCTGCGGGTCCTCGCTGACCAGTGCGCGACCGTCGAGCACCGTGTAGTGCGCCGAGGGCACGATGCGCAGCTCGACCGGCCACGAATCGGGTTCATCGGGCAGGTCTGTCGAGACCACTGTCCTCTCCCCCACGCCGAGGGGCGGGAGCGACTGCCGCACCAGCGTCGCGCCCTCCTCGGCGGGCCCCATGCACCACTCAACCGCAGCGCCCTCGGCGTCCACGCCACCAACGTTGCGGATGCTCGACGAGGCCACAAGACGCCGGCCTTCATACCTGACCGCAATCGGCTCGGCCACGTTCTCGATGGTCAGCACCGGCTCGACGTAGTAGCGGCCGCACAGCTCGTCGGCATATTCCGCGACGCCAGGGGCGGCTGCGCCCGAGTTGAAGAACGCGATGCCGGGCAGCTCGGGGGCGGTGCGCTTGAGGTAGCGAACCTGGCGCAGCACGTCCTCGCGTGTGGGCGAGACGATGAGCAGCCCGCGCTCGTCCCTGCGCTGGTTGATGCCCAGCGCCGGGATGACCTGGTCGATCACGCCCGCTTCGCGCGCGGTGCGCAGATAGGCGTCGAACTGCCCGAGGTGATCGCCGCGGTAGTTGAGGTAGATTTCGGGCAGGAACAGGTCCACGAGGTCGGCGATCTCCGCCCAGTAGGCGTGCGCGCCCATGCACCACACGCCGATCCACCGGTCGGGCTTACGCGCGCGCAGCTCCCGCCAGGCGGCAATGAACTTGTCGGTGGCCTCGCCCGGCCCGCCGACCTCGTCGATGGCGATCCAGTCGCTGCCGCCCCAGCTCTCGACGAACCACTCGACCGGCCGGTCCTGGTAGCACACGCCGCCCTTCCAGTGCGCCGGGATGGCGCCGCGGCGCAGCCACCAGGCCTCGTCCTCGTCCTTCACGGTGGTGGGCACGTTGCACCAGCGGAACTCCTGCGGCGCGCCGAACCACGCGAACCACAGGTCGCGCTCGGTCACCGGGATCTCGCGCTCGACGCGCGACGCGCCGGGGATCTCGAAGACCACGCGGTACCAGCCGTTGCGGGGCGGCGTCCAGTCGAAGCTCACGTCCGCGCGCCCGCCGAGAGTCTTGTCGTCGGCGGCAGGCTCGAGGGTCAGCGTCTCGGTCGTTGTCAGCGGCGCGCCCAGCACCTCGCCACGCCGGGCGAAACGCATGGTGACCGTGACTTCGCCCTCGAAGGGCTCCTGCGCGTCGTTGACCACCGGCACCAGCCAGGTGACCGTGTCGCCGACCGCCGGGATCATCTTCGAGATGCCGATCTCCTGCGCATCAATCACCAGCGCGTGCCCCATGCCGACGCTCAGCGCGAGGAGTGCAACCGTCATGACGCAGCGCACGGTCGTCACCTCACTCTGTGGGCAGCACCAGGCGGTCGGGCGCAAGCGCCCAGAACGCGGGCAGCGCCGGGTCCATGCGCACCGTGTAGTCCTCCATCACGCCCTCCTCCATGCGCTCGAAGACCACCGACCACGCGCGCCCGTCGAAGCCCTCCGGCACCGTGATCGGCAGCTCGATGTCGCCCTTCTGGCGCGTCTCCTCGACGCCCGCCTCGTTGCCCTCGGGGTCGAAGATGCGCAGGCGCACGCACTCCCCGGGCCACTGGGCGCGGAAGGTCAGCGTGAACTGCTCAGAGCCCGCGGGCACCATGAACCACACCGGCGAGGTCTGGTAGATGAAGCCGATGCTCGGCGCGGCGAGGGCCGCGTGGTCATTCAGCGGCGTCACCCGCGCATTGTTCTTGTTGGTCTGCACCACCAGCGGGTAGGTCCCGGCCGCCGCCACCGGCACATCGATGTCGGCCGACTCGCCCACCGGGATCTCGCCGCGCGCCAGCACGGTGTCATCGGGCGCCACCAGCACCCACAAGATCGGCTGCTCGTTCGCGCCCACGCGGCGCGTCTCGATGTGCGCGCGGAACCTCTCCCCCGCCTCGAGCGCCGCCACGATGGTGTGCCCGCCGCGCAGCGAGAAGTGCGCGCCCTCGGGCAGTGGCGCCACCTCGTCCGCGACCGGGCGCACCGCCTCGCCGCCATAGCCCTCGATCGGCTCCCAACTCCGGCTCTCGATGAACGCGCAAAAGTTCAGGTTCGCGATGTTGCTCCCCTCGATCTCGCGGCGGTACTGCGCCAGCTCCTGCAGCGCACGCGCCGCGGCAAAGGGCGAGGCCTCGGGGTCGTCGCCCGCGACGAGTCGTGCCACGCGCGCCGACAGCATCGCGTGCTCCAGGCCGGTGCGCAGGTAGTCAACGCGTGCGGCGAAGGGCTCCTGCCCGGCCACCTGCGCCGCCGCCTCGTCGAGCAGCGCCATGCCGCGGTCGAGTGCCTCCTGCGGGAACAGCCGATGCGCGGCGCCGGCGTAGCGTGACCAGTTGACCAGCGAGTTGCTGTCTGCGTACTCGAGCAGCGTGCGCAGGGCGGTCACGTAGGCCTCCCAGTAGTCGAAGTACTCGCGCACCTTGTCCGCCGCCGGGCCGAAACCCGAGTAGTACTCGCCCAGCAGCTCGTCGATGTCCATCTGCGGGCGGGTGTGCAGGCGCATGAGCGCGTAGAGGTTGGGGCCCTGCGTGGACCACTGACCATTGAGCGAGTCGAAGTCGGTTGCCATCATGCCGTGCGCGGCCTCGAACTGGAACTCGTCGGCGAACTGGTGGACGAAGATGTGCGGCATGCAGTAGCCGTGGAGCATGTAGTTGGGGCGCAGGAAGATGCTCGCGCCGGTGCGGGCCCAGCCCTCCCACTGCTGCTTGGTCCACTGCTGCTCGGCCTCGGTGCGCGGGAAGAAGATGTCCGGCACCGTGCCGATGAGCATGTTCGGCGGCAGCTCGATGTCGGGGCTGGGCGCGGGCGCGTAGTTCACGTAGGCGTAGGCCATGGTGATGGCCTCGGGGTCGATGGCCATCGCCGCCTCGGAGATGATCTTCCAGAACCTCGCGTAGCGGTCGGAGACCACGCGCGGGCCGAAGCGCGGGTTGATGCTCTCGGGCTGCGGCCCGTCCCAGGACATGCACTGCTCGCACTCGCACAGCCCCCGGATGTCGTTCTCGCAGACGTTGATGTTGATGAACTCGCCCGGCGCCGCCGCGCGCGCCTCCTGCCAGCGGGCGATGATCTCCTGGTGCAGCTCCGGGTTCGACACGCACATGGAAAAGCGCGCCCCCGGGCTGGTCGGGCCGCGCCGACCGTTGACGAGCTGGAACCACTCCGGATGCTCTGCGCCGTACTCGTCCCACCAGGCGTTGAAGGCGTGGCCGTAGCGCAGCGGATGCACGCGGCCCATGCGGTGGCGGCGCAGGAAGACGCTCTGCTCCCGGGCATAGGCGGCCAGCCCTGCGCGCGTGAACGGCTGCGTGCTGAACTCGGCCGACAGCAGACCCGGGCGCACGTTGCGCTGCAGCAGCCAGGGGGCGAAGCGCTCGTCGCGGTCGGCGATGATCACGCGGTCGGCCGGCGGCACATGCGTGCCCAGCTCGCCGGGGAACATCCACACGACGCCCAGCTCGCGCTCCAGCAGCTCGTAGACGCCCCAGAGCGTGCCCGCACGCGTACCGACGCTCAGCGGATCGCCCTCCTGGTCATCCCCGGCGATGAAGAGCGCGTCGCCGACGGTGCGCAGCACGGTCTCCTCGCCATCGAGCGCGGCGGCGTCGATGCCCGCATCGGCCGCCGCCTGCGTCGCGCCCAGGTAGATGCGCGCCGCGGGCGCGTCGGCGGGGATGGCGTCCTCCGTCACAATGGTGAGCGTGACGCCGGTGGCGCGCTCGACGTGGTAGACGAACTCCTCGGCGGCGTAGCGCACGACCGCCGGCGGCTCGGCGGCGGTCACGATGACCGCCCGCGCCTCGCCGTCCACGACGACCGGCACCTCCGCGCTCGCCGCGTCGGAGATGGCGAACGCGACCGCCACAAGCAGGGCTGTGCGGATCATGCTGGCGCCTCCTGTAAGCGGGAGTAACGTCAGCCGCTCTTCTCCTGCTGCTCGAGGGCGCGGCGCTGGCCGCGGGTGAGGAAGTTGCCGTCGCGGCCGGGCATGAGCGGCCACGGGTCCTCCCTGCACAGGTCGTAGTCGTACCCGCGGCTGAGGATCTCGTACACCGTGTCGCGGAAGTCATCGCCCTCGACCGCGTTCTCGGGGACCTGGCCCGGCCCTCCCACCAGGCCGATGCGGTAGGGGCCGGCGATCTTGAAGGGCGGGATCTCGCTTACGCGCTCGATGGCGCGCTGCGCGCCCTCCCTGATCATCGCGCGCGCCTTCGCGGGCGTGCGCGAGCAGGCGTTGTAGGGCGAGAGCGCGATCTTGACGACGACCGCCTCCATCTCCGGCACCAGGTCGAGGCACTGCTGCGTGACCACGTTGTCACCGGTGATGAGCACCGCGGGCACGTCGTAGTAGCCCGCGAGCGCCATCGCCATGCCACCCTCGCCGAACCAGATGCTGTCGTTAATGCACCAGCAACTGTGCGGAAGCACGCCATTGGTGCCGGCCATGGCGTGCTGGGCGACGCAGAACATGGCGTCGGACGTCTCGTCGAGCAGTGGCGTCCAGAACGGCTGGCGGGTGAGCGGACCGTGGATGATCTGCGCGGCCGGGTGCAACTCCTCGAAGATGATGCTGTAGCCCGAGCCGTGGGCGTCATTGACCAGCACCTCGCTCACGCCCGCCTCCAGCGCGCCCTCGATGGCGGCGTTGACCTCGCCGGTGAGCAGCCGGTGCATGCGTTTGCGGATGTCCCAGTTCTCGAGGCTGTTGTCATCGCGCCTTTCGAAGTGCACCATCCCGGCGACGCCCTCGATGTCGGTGTGAATGTACAGCTTCATGGCCGGCCCTCCCGTGCGCCTGACGACGGTTGCCGCGTCAGCGCGCAGCTTCGCCCGGGCGCGTCACGCTACCTGCGTGTGGCGGAAGGTCCGGCCCGGCGGGCGCGCGAAACTGTCACCGCCGCGCGCGCCCAAATCCGCCCGAGACAGGGGGCCGATACCCATGTCCGACGAACT